>JAUHYN010000695.1 GCA_030426505.1 bacterium
CCTGCTCACGAACTTCGGCTTCGGAGGCGGCGGCATCTTTCACGGCTCGCCGTTCCACCGCCTCGGCGTCGAGCACGCGCTGCCCGACTGCGCGCTGTTCCACGGCGCGGAGGGGCGCCGCGATCTGTTCGGCTACGCGTTCGCCCAGGGCCGAGACGTCGACGAGGACGCGCTCGTCACCGGGTTCATCTCCGGGCGCACGCCCGACTTCAACCACGCCACGGCGGGCTGGCCGGAGTTCACCGACTGGCCCGACGCGCGGCTGCACGCGACGCACCAGCAGCAGTACTACCTCTGGATCGAGCGGGCCTACCGCGCGGGCCTGCGCCTGATGATCCAGCACGCCACGACCAACCGCATCATCTGCGATCTGATGGTCGGCAACGGCGCGCAGGACTGGCGTGAGAAGTTGCCGCAGGAGATCTTCGACGACCTCCGCGCGCGCGCCGCGCCGGGACACGAGGTCGTCGTCGACGTCCCGCACCCGTTCTCTTACTTCGGCTCGTATCGCCTCGACCCGCTCTCTCTCGAACCCACCGGATCGATCATCACGCTCTTCAACGAGCTGGTCGTCGAAGAGAACTTCTCCGGCGACTTCGACGCGATGGAGATCCTCAACGGCAAGGCCTACGACACGCTCCGCCGCCCCACCGTCGGCGAAGTGCGCTTCTACAGCCGCGGCTTCGACGCGCTCCTCGCCCGCCGCGCGCGCGGCGAGCTCGACGAACCGGAGTTCTTCCGCCGGCTCTACAACCTCTCGGCAGAGACCACGCGCCGAATGCTCCACCGCACCGCCGAAGAACAAGACGCCCTGCTCACCGGCGCCGGCCTCGAAGTCGAGTGCCGGTGCGGCGCCGACGGCGACTGCGCGAGCGGCCTCGTCTGCGACGACGTCACGATGACCTGCGTGGAGCCGAGCCAGACCTCCACCGTCGGAGCCCCCCCGCCGGACGACCTGCTCTGCAAGAGCGCGACGGGGGTCGTCGACTTCTGGTTCGCGATGCTCAACCGCGGCGTGCGCAAGACCGGCGTGGGCGGCTCGGACGTCCACGCCGCGGTCGGCGGCTTCCACGAGGCCGGCTCCCCGCGCACGATGATCCGCGCGGGCGAGACCACCGTCCCCGCGCTGACGTCGACCGAGATCGTCGAGGGCCTCCGCGGCGGCGACGTCGTCGTCACCAACGGCCCGATGATCCACTTCACGATCGACGGACACCCGCTCGGCGACGTGGTGCGCGCCGAAGGCGAGATCGAGCTGCGCCTCCGCGTCGAGCGCGCGACCTGGTACGACGTCGACCGCGTCGAGGTCTACCGCAACGGCGCATTGCTACGAGCCTTCGACGGCTGCGCGAGCCGCCGGCGCGCGGACGACGCGTGCTTCGAGACCGACGGCGTCGTCGTCCTCGACGAGGCGTGGACCGACGCCCCCGAACGCGACGCCTGGTACGCCGTCATCGCGATGGGCCTGGACGGCCGCGCGCTCTCGCCGGTCTACGCGTCCGCCGCGCTCCCGCGCTTCGGGACGCTCGAGCTCACGCAGCGCATCTACGACATCATCCCGGCGCTGCGCGGTCTTCGCTTCCCGAAGAACCCGTCGCTGTTCCCCGCGTTCCCCTTCGCGATCACGAACCCGATCTGGGTCGACGTGGACGGTGGCGGCTTCGATCCGCCGTGGGCGCCGCCGAGCTGGTGCCGCCCGTCCACGGACTTCGGCTGCCGGGCGCCGTGAGCGCGATCCGCGTCACGCACGTTCGGTAGGGGTCGACACCGGATCGGGGTTGCCACATCGACAACTGCGCCGCCCGCGCCCCGCGGAGCCCCCGCCCGGGCCCCGTCGAATCGGTGGCACGCGTCTTGGAGACGTCCGAGGCGATGGCCCTGAACGTCAACGACCGCCCCCGCCGCGACGTCGGCCTCCTCGCACCGCGACACGCCCGCCCCACCACCACGACCTCGACGCGCGCGCCCGCTCCCGAGACCGCGCGCCCGCCGCGCTGGATGACGGGCGCCGGCTTCGCGGAGCGGCCGCCCGCCGCGGACGATCGCTTCGGCCAGACCCCGATCCGACAGCCCGAAGGCATCCGCCGCATCGGCGCCCTCGTGGACGGCGAGGGCGCCGCCCCGGATCCGGAGGGCGCGCGCGGCCGAACCGACCCGACGTCCGACCCAGCCGATCGCTTGGTGATCGACGGCGCGACGGTCGAAGAGCTCGAGCAGGGCCGCCTCAACGACTGCTTCTTCGTCGCGGCGGTCGGCGCCGTGCTCGAGCGCAACCCCGACTTCATCGACGACGCCATCCAACCCAACGACGACGGCACCTTCACCGTGCGCTTCTTCAACGACGACGGCGAAGCCGAGCACGTCACGGTCGACGCGGATCTGTACCGCCTCGAGAGCGGCCGCCCCGCGTACGCGCACGCCACGGACCACAACGAGATCTGGCCCGCGATCCTCGAGAAGGGCTACGCGGCGTGGTCGGGCGGCAGCTACACCGGCCTCGACGAGGGAGGCAACGGCGCCGAGGTCATCCGCGCGCTCACCGGCGACCTCGCGGTCACGTCCGAACACAGCGACACGAGCGCCGACGATCTCTGGAACCGCATGACGGGCGCGCTCGCCGACGGGCGCGCGATCACCGCCGGCTCGCACAACGACGAGACCGGCCCCGAGGACTACGAGGACTCCGGCCTCAGCTACTGGCACGCGTACTCCGTGACCGACGCCTTCACCGACGACGAAGGCCAACGCTGGGTCGAGCTCCGCAACCCCGTGGGCGCGGGCTCCGACGAGTTCAGGACCGACGCGTACGACGCCGACGTCGGCCGCACCGGCAGCTCCGAAGACGGCGTGTTCCGGATGAAGTTCGAGGACTACCAGTCCCTCATGCGCCGCACGTACACCGGGCACGAGCGACCGCGCTTCGGGGAGCTCCCGTTCTAGCTCCGCGCGGCGTCGGCGAGCACCCACTTCCACAGGAGCGCGCCCGCGGCGGCCGCGGCCGCGAGCAAGACGATCGCGGGGAGCCACACGCCGAGGAGCAACTTCCCGAGCCCGAACATCGCGCAGAAGATCATCACGAGGCACGCGACGTACTGCCCGATCGTGTCGAGTCCGATCGACGATGTGCCCGGCGTCGCCTCGAGTGCAACGGGCCCCCACAGCCACGCGGGCGGGCGGACGCGCTCGAAGAACGCGACGAGGCGCGGGCGCGGCTCCGGCTTGGTGAGAAGTGCGGTGACGATCGTGACCAGCCCGGAGACCGCGCAGATGATGAGGATGCGCGTCGCCGAAGGTCCGGTCCCGGCGGCGCCGAGATCTTCGTCGAGGCGGAGCAGCACCGCGGTGAGCATCGAGGTCGCGAGCGTGACGAGCTCGGTGAGGCCGTTCACCCGCCACCAGAACCACCGCAGGATCGTGACGAGGCCGAGCCCCGCCATCAGCTCCATTTTCAGGCGGAACGCCGACAGCACCGACGGCAACAACAAGGCGAGCACGCCGGCGATCACCGCGAGCGACACGAGGATGATCCGCGAGACGACGAGGTAGTGCCGCTCCGTCGCTTCGCGCCGCACGAAGCGGCGGTACACGTCGTTCGACAGGTAGCTCCCGCAGAGGTTCAGGAGCGAGTCGACCGTCGACATGAACGCGGCGAAGAACGACGCGACCATCAACGCGCGCAGTCCGACCGGCATGAGGTCCGCGATCATTCGCGGGTACGCGGTCTCGTGGTCCGCGAGGTCCGGGTAGAGCAGCAGCGAGGCGAGCGCCGTGAGGTACCAGGGCCACGACCTGAACACCCACTGCACGAGCATGTTCCACACGCCGGACAACAGGGCGTTGCCCTCGTTCTTGCACGACAGGAAGCGCTGCGCGCGCTGGCCGCTCCCGTCGATGTACGGCGTCGACCACCACATCACGCCGAAGTAAACGCCGATCGCTATCGCCGGGACGGCGGCGCCGTCGAGCGTGGGGATGAAGTCGAGCGCCTTGCCGTCGTGGTGCGAGGCGAGGCCCTCGACCAATCCTGAAGGGCCCCCGACGCGATCGACCGCGATGTACGCGAGCACGATCGCGCCGATCATCGCGACGCCGAACTCGACGAGGTCGGTGACGACCACGCCCCACAACCCGGACGTCACGGAGTAGCCGAGCGCGATCGAGATGAGGACGAGGACGACGGCGACGTCGGACGGAACGGCGAGGCCCGCGACGCCGATCGTCGCGGGGAGATCGACGAGCACCGCGATCATCTTCGTCATCCCGAGGATGACCCACGACAGCGTGATGACCTCGAGGACGACGCCGCGGAAGAACGCGGCGCTCACCCGCAGGACGGCCGCGGGCCGACCGGCGTAACGGAGCTCGATCATCTCGGGGTCGGTGACGACACCGGTGCGTCGCCACAGCCGCGCGAAGAAGAACGCGACGGCGACGCCGTAGAGGATGCCGCTCCAGTAGAACCACGCGCCGGAGAGGCCGTGCTCGCGGATCATCCGCGTGACGTGGAGCGGCGTGTCGCTCGCGAAGCTCGTCGCGAGCATGGACGTGCCGGCGAGCCACCACGGCAGGCTCCGCCCCGCGACGAAGAAGTCCGCCATCGATCCGGAGCCGCGTTTGGAGACCCACAGGCCGAGCGCGAAGAGCGCGACGAGGCTCGCGGCGACGATGATCCAGTCGAGCGTCGTCATGGCGTGAGTCGTCCGATGGAAAGCGCGCTGGACACTTGCTTGTATGGGTACAGCGGACGTCACCCGGGTCAGAACCGTAGGTCGGCGGGCGTCGAGGAAGTTTCAATGCGCATCAGCGACCGTCAGACGACCGCGGCAATCGGACTGCTCCTCGCCCTCGCCTGCTCCAGCGCGCCGGCTCCGGAGGCCGACCGCGACGGCGGCACCGAAGCGGCCGCGATGGACGCGAGCGTCGACGCCGGGGAAGAGGAAGACGCGGGCGCGAGCTC
>JAUHYN010000696.1 GCA_030426505.1 bacterium
TCGGCGGGCCGCAGGAGCGCGGGAAGCGCGCGGGCACGGAGCACGTCGCGGCGGCGGTGTCGCTCGCGACGGCGCTCGAGATCGCGGAGGACACCCGCGACGCGGAGCGCGATCGCCTCGGCGCGCTGCGGGATCGGCTGGACGCGGTGTTGGGAGCGATCGAGGGCGCGCGGATCCTCGGCGCCTCGACCGAGCGGGCGGCGAACACCACGACGGCGGTGTTCGAGGGGGTCGACGGCGAGGCGATCCTGCAGGGCCTCGACCTCGAGGGCATCGCGACCTCGAGCGGGAGCGCCTGTTCGAGCGGGTCGCTCGAGCCCTCGCACGTGTTGCTCGCCATGGGGATCCCCGGGCCGGTCGCGCTCTCGAGCGTGCGGTTTTCCTTGGGATTTCACACCACGGCGGACGAAATCGACGCGGTGGCGGCCGTCCTGCCTCAGATCGTGATGCGCGCGCGCACCTGACGCACCGACCGATTGCTCTCGGGCCGCGATATCGTTCCAATGAGGAAAGACTTTCGTTCCATGCGTGCGCGTATCCGATGGCTATTGCTCGGCCTTTCCTTCGGCCTCGTCTCCGGCGCAGGTTGCAGCTGCGACGAGGAGATCCTCGTCCCGATCAACCCGGGCACGTGTGAGCCCGACTTCGAGTGCCCGCGGGGTACCGAGTACCGCCGCGGCGAGTGCCTCGCGGCGCGCTGCGAGGACACCGCGGACTGTTGCCCGGGACAGAAGTGCAACGCGGCGCTCGGCTTCTGCGCCGACCAATACGTCTCCTGTACGGACGACGAACAATGCACGCGCGTCCCCGGCCAGGCGTGCATCGACTTCCGCGGGATGCAGTACTGCGGCTACCCGAACCGCGGCAACGCGCTGTCCGCGTCGGGCACGCAGTCCTGTGTGACGACCGCGGACTGCGACGGCGAGCGCACGTGCTTCGGCAGTCGCTGCGTCCAAGCCGCGCCCTGCGAAGGCGGCTGCGCCAACGGCGAAGTCTGCGACATCGACTCGAACCTCTGCTTCCCGCTCGACACGTGTGAAGCGACATGCGGCGAGGGCGAGATGCTCGTCGTCTCCGACCCCGACACGATGAGCGGCCCGCAGTGCTGCCTCGTCGAGTGCAAGTGCGAGGTCCTCCCGCCGGTGCCGCGCGGCATCTACGGCTTCTACGCTTCGATCGCCGCCACGCGCGACGTCGTGGCGGTCTCCGCGTACGACGAGAAGTACGGCGACCTCGTCGTCGTGCAGTTCGACCAAGAGGGCCAGCCGCAGCAGCTCGACTACGTGGACGGCTTCCCGACCACCGGCCCGATCGTCGCCAATCCGCAGGGGCGGCGCGGCGGCCGCGCGGAGCCCGGCGAGGACGTCGGCGAGCACACCTCGATCGTGGTCGACGCGAGCGGCGTCATCCACGTCGCGTACTACGACCGCGACAACGGGCGCCTGAAGTACGCGAACTACGCCGGCGGGATGTGGACGACGTCGGTGGTCGACGAGTCGGCGCACGTCGGCCCGTACTCGAGCATCGCGATCGACGCGAACGGCAACCCGGCCATCGCGTACATGATGATCGAGGGGACGCTGGATCCGGACCCCACGCCGCGCACTGGCCTGCGCTACGCCGTCGCCCGCACCAACATGCCGGCGTCGCCGTCGGACTGGACGATCGCGTTGGTCGACAGCGCCGAGAAGCCCCAGCCGGTCTGCGAGGGGGGCTGCGGAATGGGCCGCGCGTGCGTCGACTTCGGGATGGGCCCGCTCTGCGCGACAGAGTCGAGCACGTGCGCGACGACGTGCGGCTCGGACGAGGTCTGCGTGGACGACGGCGCGGGCACCGCGAGCTGCGAGACCGAGCTGAACATCGTGCCGCTCGACGGCTTCATCGACGGCGTGGGCTTGTTCGCGGATCTCGCGTTCACCTCCACGGGCACGCCGGTCATCGCGTACTACGACCGCCTCGAGCGCGACCTCAAGCTCGCGACCGGCCTGAGCGGCGCGGGCTTCAACCTCCGCACGCTCGACGGCAACGACGCGATGGACCCGACCGACACCGGCCAACACGCGACGATCGCGATTTCGTCGACGGGGCAGATCGGCGTCGCGTACTTCGACGCGACGAACGACGACCTGATCTACTACGACGTCAACGCGGGCACGAAGGAGATCGTGGACGACGGCGTGTCGCCGCCGGACCTTCGGATGGTCGGCGCCGACGCCTCCCTCGTGTTCGACGCGGCCGGCAACCCCGCCATCGCGTACCAGGATCCGACCCTCGTGGACCTCGTCTACGCGCGCCGGATGGGTTCACCGCCGATGTGGTCGATCGAGACGCTGCGCGGCGCGCCGCCCTCGGGCTCGGACGTCGGGAAGGCGTCCGGCTTCTACGCGGCGCAGGCGCGCGTCGACAACAACGCGTACGTCTGCAGCGTCGACATCGGATTCTCCGAGGACAGCGACCTGCTGCTCGATCTCACCGTCCTCGTGAAGTCGCTTCAGTAGAATCGTGGGCTTCGTCCTCCCGCCGCCCGCCGCCCCCTCGATCGCCGTCGTCGACTCCGAGGACCGCTGCCCGGTCCGGAGGATCTTCTGCGTCGGCCGCAACTACGCGGACCACGCCAAGGAGATGGGCGGCGATCCCGACCGCGAGCTGCCGTTCTTCTTCTCGAAGCCCGCCGATGCCGTCGTCGAAGACGGCGCGCAGATCCCGTACCCGCCCCGCACGAGCGAGCTGCACTACGAGACCGAGCTCGTGGTCGTGATCGGGCGCGGAGGCCGCAACGTCGCGGTCGACGGCGCGCTCGACCACGTCTTCGGCTACGCGATCGGGAACGACCTCACGCGCCGGGATCTGCAGCGCGAGGCGAAGGCGAAGGGCCGCCCGTGGGATCTGAGCAAGGGCTTCGATCACTCGGCGGTCGTCGGCCCCGTCCACCCCGCGTCGCGCGTCGGCCACCTCGCGCGCGGCTACATCCGCCTCGACGTCGGCGGCGAGCGCCGCCAGGAAGCCGACCTCGCCGACATGATCTGGTCGGTCCCCGAGATCGTCTCGATCCTCTCCTCGTACGTCGCGCTCGCGCCCGGCGACCTGATCTACACGGGCACCCCCGCCGGCGTCGGCCCCCTCCGCCCCGGCGACGACTGTGTCGCCACCGTCGAGGGCCTCGGCGCCCTCGAGTTCTCGATCGTCCGCTGAGCATCGCCCTCGGATTCGATTCGCTCCGCCGACGCCACGCGGCTGTCACATTCGGGGCGCACTCTCACCTACATCACGATGCGCAACACGATCTCGGGCCCCCGCTCCTCGCTCCCCGCCGTCCACGAGCCACACCCGCACGACGACGCGAACGGGCAGCGCGTCGATCCGCGCACGATCTCGAAGTACCTCGTCGAGCCCGACGCGAACGGCGCGTACGCGAAGACGCCGCTCGCCCAGCTCGTCGACGACGGCACCCGCGCCGAGCTCCGCGCGCTGTCCCGGACGCTCGCCTTCCGCGAGAGCGGCGAGCTCACGTACTCCGGTCGCTACCCGATCGACACGCGCGTCCGCGACATCGCGATCCTGAAGACGCGCGCCCCCGAGCTCGTACGCGTCCACGGCGACGCGCAGATCGGCGAGCTCCTCCGCGGCGTCTCCGCGCAACTCGAACGCCCCATCACCAGCGCGACCGCGCTCGCGCGCATGGCCAAGCCCGCGCGCACCGCGCTCCTCGGACTCGACTTCGGCCGCGCGACGCAGCCGGGCGACCGCGCCGTGCAAGCGGCCTTGCAGGGCGCCCACCGCGGCGTCGCGGGCGGAGCGCTCGTCGCCCCGCCGCCGCCGAGCGAGGTCCGGCCGACGGCCGCGCTCGCCCCCGTGCACGCGAAGCCTGAGGAAGACGCGCGCACCGATGCCCCGCGCGACGCCGCGCCGAACCGGCCGAGCTGGTTCTCGCGAATCGGCGACGGGCTGCGCGCGCTCGGCCGGCGGATCGGTTCGTTCGTCTCGAGCCTGTGGGCGCGGATCCGCGGCGAGTAGCCCCCTTTGTGACAATCGCGCCGCGGCGCCCGCGCGCCGGTGACCGCGGCGTCATCGTCGTGTCACTTTGACGAGACGGTGTCGCCGTCCACCCGTCACAGCCTCGACACGTACCTCTCGCTCGGCGCGATCGACGCGCAGTGGCAGCGGTTCGCGGACGATTGCGGCGGCCGCGTCACCCGCGCAGGGACCAGCGTCGAGGGCCGCGCGATCCACCGCGTGGAGCTCGGCGATCCGAGCGCGCCGCCGGTGCTGCTCAGCAGCCTCATGCACGGCATCGAGCTCATCGGCGGCCTCGCGCTGTTCGAACTCGCGAAGCGCCTCGTGAAGTCGGATCTCCGTGCGCGGTTCGTCTTCCTCCCGGTCGTGAACCCGGACGCCGTCCACGCGAACCTCGCGCGCGTGCGCACCGGCCGCCGCGCGTTCCAGCGCTGCAACGCGAACGGCGTGGACCTCAACCGCAATTTCGAGCCGCTCGAGCGGCGCCGCCTGTGGCACCCGTTCTCCGGATCCCGCAAGCGCTGGTCGCCGCACTACATGGGCCCCGCGCCGTGGTCCGAGCCGGAGACGCGCGCCGTCGCCGAGACCGCGCTCGACGTGCGACCGACGGTCTCGGTCGGCTTCCACAGCTTCGGGAACCTGTTGCTGTACCCGTGGGCGTTCACGGAGGACCGGCACCCCGAGGCGGCGTCGTACGAGCGGCTCGGCGCCGCGTTCTGCAGGAGTGGAGGTGAGCGCTATCGCCTCCAGCAGGCGTCCGGCTTCTACCCGACGATCGGCGACATGGACGACTGGATCGATCACGCCGTCGGCGCGCGCGCGTATACGGTCGAAGTCGGTCGCGGTCCGCGGGACATCCGCAGCCTCTGGCAGCTCTTCGATCCGTTCTACTGGATGAATCCGGTGCGCCACGTCGCGCGCATCCTCGACG
>JAUHYN010000697.1 GCA_030426505.1 bacterium
GAGGTGAGGTCCACCGTGCAGCAAGCTGCCTCGGAGCTGCCGACCTAGATGATCATTGACGGGCGCGACGAAACGAATCGCTCCACCCGGAACTTTGGAAACCGCCTCAACGGTCCGGGCGACGAGAAGGTGCGCGGGGCCGAGTTCGTCCCTCAGGAGGACTTCACCAGGCGCCGTCGCCCAACTTACGCGTCCGGAAATCTCTCGTGCTCCTTCCGCGTACAGAGCGACGTGCAGAACACCCACCGCTACCGTCCGACGACGCCGCCGAGTGCACCGGACAACCAGAGGTCGCCAAGACTCTCACGATATGCCTCGGCCGCTCTTGCCCACTCCGGAGCGTGCGTTGGCGGGGCGGTCACAACCGTGTTTCCGCTGTTGCGATCGCGCGTAACGAACCGGACTTCGCTCGGATCGAGGAAGTCGAGCAGGTGGGGGCTGTGTGTGGCGGCGAGGACCTGGACTGGACGCCCGAGCTCTCCCTTCGAGAGCGCGCGACAGAGTTCGACGACGCGCTGAAGTAGGTAAGGATGCAGGCCGCGCTCGATCTCGTCGATTGCGAGAATGTCGGGCTTCTGGGGCTGCGCGAACGCCGCGAGCAGCGCGAGCATGATGAGCGAGCCGTCCGAGACCTCGGTCTGGTTGTACCATCGGCTGTCGTTCCATCGGTCTTGGAAGACGATTCTGCTCTTGCCAGGGCTGGAGGAGGGGCGCACGTCGACGTCGCGAAAGATCGGGACGAGCATGCAGAACTGCTCGGCGAGGCGCCCGAGTTCGACGCGTCCGATCGAGCCCAACAGGTTCGGTAGGTTGCTCCCGTCGGCCGCGAGCATCCCCACGCTGGTCGTCTCGTTTTCCGACCGGAGGGCAGAGAGCGTCAGCTGAAGGAACGCCACGGAGGGTGGTACTCCGGTGCCGACCACCTGCTGCTCTTTCCTACGGCGCAGTATCTCATCGCTCCCATGGCGCCATTTGACGGTCGAGGTTCGCTTCGGATCCCCGGCGTTGCGCGGTTCCGCGACGAGGGGAGCGCTGAACGCTGCGAGGATGCTCGTCTTGCCCGATCCATTCGCCCCGACGAACACCGTGAACGGCGAAACGGCGAACGTGGCGTTCTCGATGCAGCGAAAGTTCTGAATCGAGATGTGGTCCACCAACGGCACATCCGAAAAATACGCCAGTCGGCCGGAATCTGCCAAAGGCCGGCTCGCCCCGCGGACGATTCCGCGGCACGTCCGGGGGAAGGTCCGGCGCCGATCGCGCGTAGAATGATTCCTATGACGAACCCGTTCGAGGCCCCCGCCGCCGCGCCGGCGGATCACGCGTTTACGCCGCTCCCGAACCTCACCGAGGAGGGGAACCTGTGGCTCGGCTTCGCGCTCGGGTTCGGCATCGGGCTGTGGGGCCTGCTCGGCGCGCTGTTCATCGCGAAGCCGCGCACCAAGAAGGGCGCGGGGATCGGGTTCCTGAGCCGGATCGGGATCGCGCTCGTCGTCGTGGGGATTATGGTCGTGCTCGACTGAGCGTCGGCTCGGAGACGAGCTCGGCGATCGACTCGACCGCCTGCGTGACCTCGCGGAACACCGCCTCGTAGCCCTCGCGCGCGCCGCCGTACGGGTCCGAGATCTCGAGGGGCACCGCCGCGTTCGTCGTGGCCGCGCCGAGGAGGAACGCCTTGCCCTGCGCGGCCGGGTGTTCGCGTTCGAGGCGCTCGAGGTGGCGGATCTCCATCGCGAGGATCACGTCGGCCTCGCGGACGAGCTGTTCCGTGAGTTGACGCGAAGAGGACCGCGAGAGATCCACGCCCGCCGCGCGCGCCACCTCCACCATCTTCGGATCCGCCGGGCGCCCGTCGACCGGGTGGAAGCCGCACGACGCGATGGCCGGCCCTCGACCGTCGAGGATGCCCTCGAGGTACACGTGCGCGAGCGCGCTGCGGTTGATGTTGCCGTAGCAGAGGAAGAGGATCGATCGCGCCGCCTCGACCTGCCTCCGCACTTCGCCCTTCGCGCGCAGTCGCGCGTGGTGCCGCGCGTCGAGTTTGTCCTTCGCGATCGAGACCACGCGCTCGCCGAACCACGCCGCAGTGCGCGCGGCGTCCAGCAGTCCGGGGACCGGATCCGACAACGTCTGCACGTCGAAGCGGTGGCGCGGCGACAACGCGAGCGCGAGGTCCTTCATCATCCTCTGCCGCGTCGGCCACTGGATGAGCGGGCTGTCCTGCGTGGGCCGCGCGACCTGTACGTACCAGTACACATCGTCCGAGAGCTTCCGGCACACGACGCCGGTCTTCGCCGCCGGAGCGCGCGGGCGCGCACCCGCCGTCCACAGCCGGTACAGGAAGTACGGGAAGTCGGCGCCGGCCGCGACCGCGAGCGGGAGCGAGCCCCAGAAGCGCCCGTTGATCTCCATCAGACACGCCTTGTCCGTCGCGGGGTCGTGTTTGAACTCGACCATCGCGACGCCGTGCCACCCGAGCGCCTTGACCAACGCCGCGGCGTAGCGACGCAACCGCGGATGCACCGGCACGCTCTCTCGCAAGCAGCTCCCGCCCCCGGTGAGCGGCAGCTCGTGGAGCCGCTTGTGTTGGAACGCGTAGACGATCTCGCCGCGGTCCGCGAGCAGCTCTACGCCGACGCCGTCCCCCGCGAAGTAGCTCTGCAGGACGAACGGCCCCACGGCCAGCAGCTCCTTCGCGACGGCGACGAGCTCTTCCTCCGAGTGGGCGTACGCGACCTTCATGCGCGCGCGCTGTTCTCCGTCCGCGATCGAACGACTCGGCTTGAGCACCAGCGGGAACTTTCGTTCGACGCCGTCCAGATCCGAAAGCGACGCGATCGTCACGCTCGTGGGGATCGGGACGCCGAGCTCCTTCGCCAACGCGAACGTCCGCTCTTTGTTCGTCACGATCTCGAGCGCCGCGTCCGGCGCGATCGCGATCGGCGACCACTTCTCGATCCGCTCGCGGGCCGCGGCGAGCGGCTGCACGGTGTCCTCGGTGACCGGGATGATCAGCGCGAAGCGCTCCGCGCGCGCGAGCGCCTCGATCTCGTCCGCGAACGCCGCGGGATCCCGGATCGGATCCGTGTAGGTGAGCGCGCGGGCGGCGTACCGCGAGCGCGCCGCGAGGGCCGGCCCACCGGGCTCCCCGACCACGACCTCGACGCGGCGGCGCCCCAGGGAACGCACGATCGCGAGCGCCGCGGGCTGCCCTCCGTCGAGCACGAGCACCTTTCCCCCCGGCTGCCGCATCGGTCTCCCCTAAGACCACGGCACGTCGCGCCTCGCAAGGGGGCGCACCGGGACGTCACAGGCTTGCCGGTGGGGACACGAACGGTGAGCATGGGCCTCGATTTCGCCGTGCCCGGAAAGAAGCAGCTCCTCGCGGACGTCCTGTACCGCACCGGCCTCTCGGCGCTCACGTCGAAGGCGGTGGGCGACCGGCTGCTCGTGTTCGGCCAGCACCGAATCCGCCCGGACGATCCGGACTTCGCGAGCCCCTTCGCGGACGACGTCTTCGGCCCGACCGTCTCAGAGTTCGAAGCGCAAGTCGCGTGGCTCGCCGAGCACACCACCGTGCTCTCGCAAGACGACTTGCTCGAATGCATCAAGTCTCGGAGGTACCCGCCGGGGCTGTCGACGCTGATGACGTTCGACGACGGCTACCGCGACAACTACGACCTCGCGTTCCCGATCCTCGAGAAGTACGAGGTGCCCGCGGTGTTCTTCGTACCGTCGCGCATCATCGAAGAGCGCTACGTCGGGTGGTGGGATGTCATCGCGTTCATCGTGAAGAAGTGCCGTCTCCCTTCCGTCGAGCTCGACGGCGAGACGTTCGACCTGTCGGACCGCGACGCCGCCATCGCGCGCCTCCACAAGCGGATGCAACTCGAGAAGTCCGAGGGTACGAAGGACCTCGTCGACCGCCTCGCCGAGGCGTGCCAGGTCGAGCCCCCGACCGACGCCGAGAAAGACGCCGAGCTGATGACTTGGGATCAGCTCCGCGAAGTCGCGAAGAACGGACTCGTCACCGTCGCCTCCCACACCCACTCGCACCGCGTGCTCGCGACGCTCCCGGCGGATCAACAGCGCGAGGAGCTCGCGACCTCGAAGGCGTTCCTCGAGGATCGGCTCGGGCAGAGCGTGGACTCGCTCGCGTACCCCGTCGGCGGCTACCAACACTTCACGGCGGAGACTTCGCGGATCGCGAAAGAGGTCGGCTACGAGGTCGCCTACTCTTTCTGCACCGGCTACAACACGTGGGACACGCTCGCGACCTACGACATCAAGCGCATCGGCGCGCCCGTGTCGCTGAGCCTGTTCGTCGCGACGGCCGTCCTCCCCGAAGTGTTCGACTGGGAGTGAGCGCTCAGCGCTCGCGGTCGACGATCGACACGTCGCCCGCGCCGCGGTCGGCGAGCGACAGCTCACCATCGGTCGCGGGCTGCTGAACGGAGAGCGACCCGGCGACGACTTCGCGCTGCCCGGCGCGCGTGATCTCCGACTCGTACAGCTCGACCATTTGGCGGGTCTCCTTGTCGAGGGCGCCCTTCGGACCGCGCTCCTCGATCACGCGGCTCGCGCGGAGGTGGCGTGTGGCGAGCGCGTAGCCGCCGGTCCACATCAAGAAGATCCAGAACGAGCTCTTGGTGAGCGCGAGGATCGCGACGAAACCGATGACGTAGGCCGCGAAGAGGCCGTAGCCCTTGAGCCGAATGCGTCGGCTGACTTCCTTGCGGAGGCGCTCCTCGATGGGCGCGGGGACCTCGACGCTCACCCCTTCAACGTAACGGCTGAGGCGAGGGGGTCAAGGTCGAGGCAGGACTTCAGGTGCTCGAAGGGAACGCCATCGACGTCTCTTCGGCCTCCGACCGCGCGCGCGGCGCCGCCTTCGCGGGGCGTGCCCGCGTGCGGCCCGGCGTCCAGAAGATCTGCGGCGCGCG
>JAUHYN010000698.1 GCA_030426505.1 bacterium
CGTCGCGAACAGCTTGTTCTCCGCGAGCACGTCGGCGTGCGTCAGCGCGTTCAGCAGCGTGGACTTGCCCGCGTTCGTGTACCCGACGATCGACACCACCGGGACGTTGTTCGCGTGGCGCCGGTTCCGACGCACGTTGCGCTGCACGGACAGCTTCTTGATCTGCTGCTCCAGCGCGTGAATCCGATCGCGCGCGCGCCGACGGTGGATCTCGAGCTTCGTCTCACCCGGGCCCTGCCCACCGATGCCACCGGTGAGGCGACTCATCGCCGTGCTCTTCTCGATCAGGCGCGGCAGCGTGTACTTCAACTGCGCGAGCTCGACCTGCACCTTGCCGTCCCGGCTCTTCGCGTGCTGCGCGAAGATGTCGAGGATCAGCTGCGTGCGATCGATGATCTTGAGATCGGTCTCGTTCGTGATCGCGCGGAGCTGCGACGGCGACAGGTCGCGATCGAAGATGATGATCTCCGCCCCGAGCTCCAGCGCCCGCAGCGTGATCTCCTCGATCTTGCCGCGCCCCAACACCGTGCGCGGATCGATCTGACGGCGCACCTGGATCACCGAGTCGACGATGCGGACACCCGCCGTCCGCGCGAGCTCCTCGAGCTCCATCATCGAGTCCTCGGCCTGCTGCCGCACCTTGGGCGCCGACTCCCAGACCCCGATCAACATCGCCGTGTCGCGGACGACGGTCTTCGCGTCGTCGGCGAGGAGGCGCGACATCTCGGCTTCCGCGTCGAACACGAGCTGCATCCCGTTCTCGGGGAGCTCGTAGACGGAGCGCACCGTCTCTTCGATCGGCTTGACGGTCTTGTCGCGGCGATCGGGATCGAGGTGGGCCCAGTGGGCCGCCTGCGGGTTGCCGCCCGGGTCGACTTCGATGACGACGACGGCATCGAGCCGGAGCTTGGAGAGGTCGGCGATGTCTTCGCGCGTGAGCCCCTGACCGCGCAGCTCGGTGCGGATCAGCCGCAGACCGCGCAGGCGTCCCTGGCCACCTCGCGTGCGGCCGATATCGGGGAGGTAGAGGCGCGACGGCTCGCCGACGATGACCCGAACGACGTGGCCGCCGCGATCGATCAACAGACCGAGTTGGCGGTTCACCTCACGGCTGAGATCCGCGATGTGTCGACTGAGCTCGCCGGACACGAGCTCGTCGCCGCGGACCTTTCGCCGGAATGTCGCTTGGATTCTCTTGCTCTGACGGGCCTTCAGGCCTTGGGTGTGCCCATCGAGTGGTCGCATATAGGG
Organism: bacterium; assembly: GCA_030426505.1. Taxonomy (GTDB): domain Bacteria; phylum Myxococcota; class Kuafuiibacteriia; order Kuafuiibacteriales; family Kuafuiibacteriaceae; genus JAUHYN01. The sequence goes on from JAUHYN010000698.1 coordinate 1,252, forward strand.
GCGTTCGAATCTGCTTTAGGGGATCTTTGGGGAACGTGGCAAGCGTGGGTATCATGCGCCGACCATGGTCCTGCGCAGCCGAACGCGTCCGCGGACCTATCACCTCGAACAGCGCGTCGCCGCCGGTGGGATGGGTGAGGTCTACACGGCGGTCACGCCGGACCTGAACCGCCGCGTGGCGGTGAAGCGGATGCTGGACGCCGACGCGTCCGACGAGGACCTCAAGCTGCTGTTCCTGCGGGAGGTCGCGGTCGCGGCCACCCTCGAGCACCACAACGTCGTCGAGGTCCTCGACGCCGGCCAGAACGGCCACGAGCTGTTCTTGGTGATGGAGTACGTGGACGGGCCCTCCCTCGCGGAGATCGCGGAGGTCCTGCGGCGGCAGGGCAAGATCCTCCCGATCGAGGTCTCCTGCGGCATCGTCTCGCAGATCGCGCGGGGCCTCGGCCACGCCCACACCCGCGCGATGCCGGACGGCACCCCGCTCGGGATCGTCCACCGCGACGTCGCTCCGGAGAACGTCCTGATCGGGACGGACGGCATCCCGAAGATCGTGGACTTCGGCCTCGCGAAGCTCTCCGGCCACAGCCTCACCCAGCCCGGCGTCATCCGCGGCCGACCGCGATCCCTCTCCCCGGAGCAGGCCCGCGGCGATCCCGTGGACGCGCGCGCCGACATCTTCTCGCTGGGCGCGTTGCTCTTCGAGCTCACGTCGGGCCAGCCGCTGTACGCGGGGGATCAAGTCGCGACGCTGCTGTGGAAGGTCGCGGCGGGGGACTACGATCCGCTCGGGCCGCGCCTCACGCACGTCGACGCGGACCTCACCAAGATCATCCAACGCTCCGTCGCGGTCGACGCGGACGATCGCTTCCGCAGCGCGCGCGAGATGGAGCGCGCGCTCGACGCGTTCCGAGCCGCACGCGGGATGCGCATGTCCGCGCGCGCGCTGGCGCAGGTCGTGACCATCACGTGGCCCGCGATCCAGAAGATGCGCGCGGAGCGCCTGGACGGCACGGCCGGCGAGCTCGAAGGCAGCAAACTCATCCTCCCCGCGGACCGCCTCGACGGCGCGGAGAGCATGGACGGATCGAAGTCGATCGATCCCTCGGGCGGCTTCCGGCAGCCGGCCCAGGTCGAGCGCCCGCAGCCCGAGTCACACGCGGTGATGCCGCCGCCGGTCGCCGCGCCGCCGTCGCCGCTCACGCAGCCGGTGGGCGGTCGCGCCTCGGACGCCTACCCGCGCCCCAACCTCGCGCCCGCCGCGTGGACGGAGCTGCCGCGCCCCGCGGCGCCGGCGTTCACGCAGAACCTGGAGCAGCCCGCCGGGATCGCGTGGTTGCTGTACGCCGCGGCGATCGTGATCGCCGCGGTCCTCGCGTTCGGGTACGTGTGGTCGCACGACGCCGAGGCGCCCGCGCCCCAGGCGACCCATACTCAGTAGGCGCTACTCGCCGCCGTCGGTCTCGTCTTCGCCCGCGTCCGGATCCGCGGAGTCGCCCGCGTCCACGGAGCCGGCGTCCGGGGCCTCGTCGCCGCCGTCGCGCGGGGTGACGCCGCCGTCGCGTACGAACGATCCGCCGTCCCGCACGGTGGAGCCGGCGTCGCGTACGACGGGGCCGGCGTCGCGCGGGCAGCCCGCGATCTCGCGCCACGAGGTGCTGTCGATGACGTGGTCTCCGCCGCAGCGGGGCCCCGCCTCCTCGACGGTCACATTGCCGGCGGAGTCCTTCTCGGTCTCGGGCTCGGCCCACTGGTACACGACGGCCGCGATCGTGACGCAGTCGAGATCTTGATCCGGCGGGACGCCCGCCATCACGACGCCGTTCGCCGGGACGCCCACGCAGGCCTGGCTCCCGCGGCTCTCCGAGAAGAGGAGCTCCGCGCCGTCGACGTTGATCTCCAGGAACAAGTGCCCCGGATCGACCTGCCCCGACGCGGGCGCGAACGTGAAGCGCACCGCGTTCTGTTCTTCGTCGGGCTCGATCGTGATCGTCCCGCGCAGATCGGCGCTGCACGCGAAGGTCGCGAGCACGGACGCCATCGCTGTCGCACGCGCGCGGTTCATCTCGATGGATGCCATCGGCCACGCGCGGCGAAGCATGAGCCGAAACGAAACGCGCCGCGGATCGGCGGCGGTGTGCGTCCCAGACCTCGTGCCCGAAATCACGTGCAGAGACGTGTGTCGCGCCACCGGTCCGAGCCCCAACGCGCAACACACCGAGCGCCCTGTGGCCTCGGACACGAGCCGGCCGTTTGCTTGCGGTGGGTCTCGGTTCGGACCGAAGATCGCCCGCGATGCGTATCCGATCGTTCGCCGCGCTGGCGCTGGCCCTCACCGCGTGCAGCGGCGACGACACCCTGTCGATCACCACCATCGCACTCTCGGACGCGCGCGAGGGCGAGGCCTACGCCGCGAAGCTCGAGGCGTTCGGCGGGAGCGGCGCATACGCCTGGTCGATCGCCGACGGCGCCCTCCCCGAAGGCGTCACGCTCGGCGCCGACGGCGCGATCTCCGGGACACCTCGGATGCAGGGCGCCTTCACCTTCACTGCGCGCGTCCAAGACGAAGAGGACGCCGCCGCGACCAAGGCGCTCACGCTCCAAGTCGCGATGGGCGACGGCCTGACGATCCCGCCCGCGACGCCGCCGCGCGGACGCGTGGGCGAGACCTACCTCGCGCGCATCGACACCTCCGGCGCGGTCGGCACGGTCCAGTGGGTCCTCGAATCCGGCGCGCTCCCGGACGGCCTCTCGCTCGCACCCACCGGCGAGTCCACGATGATCGCCGGGGTCCCGGAGGCCGCCGGCACGTTCGCGATCACGATCCGCGCGACCGACGAGCGCGGCTCCACCGCGACCGCCGAGATCACCGTCGAGATCGATCCGGCCGAAGTCACCCTCGCGATCGTCACCGCGCGCGTCGCGACCGCGACGGTCGGCGTCGCCTTCGTCCGAGAGATCGTCGCCGAGGGCGGCTCCGGCCAGGGCTACAACTGGTCCGTCCCGTCCGGCGCGCTCCCGGCCGGACTCGTCATCCGCGCCGAGGGCACGCCGTCCACGCGCATCAGCGGCATCCCGACGACGGCCGGGACCTCGACCTTCACGCTCCGCGTCACCGACTCGGCGGGCGACACCGCGGAAGAGACCTTCACGATCGAGACCGTGGAGATCGCGCTCGAGCTGAGACCCGACACACTCGGTGCCGCCGAGCTCGGCGTCACTTACACCGCGACGCTCACCGCCGCCGGCGGCAGCGGCACCGGGCACCAGTGGAACCTGAGCGGGAGCCTCCCCGGAGGACTCACGTTCTCGCCGCAGGGCAACGAAGCGGTCATCACCGGCGTGCCCGACGCGCTCGGCACGTTCCCCTTCACGATCGTCGTCGCGGACGACGCGGGCGGCACCGCGTCCGCGTCCTATCAGATCGACGTCTACCCGCCGCTGACCTTCACCACCGCCGCGCTCCCGAACGGATACGTCGGGACGTCGACCTCCACTCCACTCGTCGCGAGCGGCGGGAGCGGCAGCGGGTACACGTGGACCGTGACCGGCAACGCCCCGCCGGGGATGAGCGTGGCGAGCGGGGCCTTCGAAGGCACGCCGACGGCCGCGGGCGCGTACGACTTCACCGTCACGGTCACCGACGACGCCGGCCTCGAAGAGCGCGCCGACTTCACCGTCGAGATCTACGA
>JAUHYN010001476.1 GCA_030426505.1 bacterium
CCGACGAAGCGCGTCCCGACCACGCCGGGGAGCACGAACTCGTAGACGCCGGCTTCGGGCACGAGGAGCTCGGTGTACTCGAGCGCGACCTCGACGGTGTCGCCCGGCATGATGTTCGCGACGTTCATCGAGAAGACGTTCGGGCGGGCCTGCTCGAGGAGGGCGGCAGCGCGGCCTTCCTCTTTGGCCGTCTCGTAGCTGCGGCGCGCGCGATCGCGTTCGTCGATCTTCGCGACGATGGTGCGTTCGCCGATCTTCATCGTCATCGCGAAGACGGCCGCGTGGGTGGAGCCGGCGAACACGTACTGCGCTTCGATCGCGCGGGACCCGTGGTTCGCGTAGCGCTGCCGGACGCGGACGTGGGCGATGACCCCCGCGATGTGGACGTCGGTGCGGGTGGACTCGAGCGGGAAGCCGTCCACGCCGTCGGGGAGGACGAAGTGGGGCGCTTCGGGGGCGGGCGCCTGGATCGCGAGGAGGAGAACGGCGGTCGAGAGCGCGGCGGACATCGTCACCACGGACACCGCGTCGCCGCGTCGAGTTCCGGTTGCCGAAGTGCCCGAGGTCACGTGTCGAACGATGTGAAGGCGATGATGAAGACGAGAGACCAACAGATCGTGGAGATCGCTCGCGCGCGCGTGGACCGCGCGCTCGCGGAGGCGTTGGACGTCGAGGTGCTCGCCGACCTCGCGGACGAGCTCGTCGAGGACGCGCAGCTCTTGAGCGCCCAGGGGCGGGAGGGCGCGGCGGACGGGATGATGGACGTGGTCGACGCGCTCATCGCGACGATGGAGACCGACCTCGCCGAAGACGACGCCGAGGACCGCCGCCTCTACGCCGAATCCTCCTCACGTCTCGGCGCCACGATGATCGTGGACGCGCCCTTCGTGGACGCGGCGCCGCCGCAGGAGACGGTGGTGCTGCGTTCGATGCTGGTGGGCCGCCGCCCCCAGCGCGCCTAGGATGAGGCCGAGCGCGAAGCGGTCGGTCCGAAGACTGTGCCAAGAGCTCCGGCGTTAGCCGGAGGTCGTTATGGCCTGGGCGGAGCCCGTCCGCTC
>JAUHYN010000699.1 GCA_030426505.1 bacterium
CGTAAGATCGTCGCGTGCCTGTTCGAGCAGGCGCGGGCGAAGGACGGGCTCGCGCTGCGGATCATCGAGGACACCGGGAGTCGCCTCGGTTCGGCGGCGGCGGCGTTGATGAGGACGTTGGTGTTGCGCGGGCCGAACGCGGTCGTCGTGCTCGGCGGCGCGATGTTCCAGACCCCCGGACACGACGCGCTCGTCGAAGCGGCGGAGCGGCGCATCCGCGACACCGTGAGCGAGGCGCACGTGGTGTTGCTCCGCGTGGAGCCGGTGGTGGGCGCGGTGTTGTTCGCGCGCGATCTCGTGAACCACGCGCCGCTCGACTTCGCGACGACGCTGCGCGCCCAGAACGATCGCATCGACGCGCTGTGCCGGGAGGCGACGGCGTGAAACCTCGCGCGCGCGAGGGGCTGATCACGGCCGATCACATGCGACGGGGCCGTCGCATCGTGACCGTGCTGGATCCGAAGACCAACCGCGTGACCGTCCTCGAACCGTGGGAGCACGCCGTGCTCGTGTTGTGCGACGGGACGCGGACGGCCGAACAGATCGCGCTGCTCGTCCCGAACGACGACACCCGCGTCGACGCGGCCGTCGTGCGCGGCTGCTTCGAGTTGTTCGAGCGCGAGGGCGTCGTCACCACGGCGGCGCTCCGCCCGAAGTCCGCCGGGCCGCGCACGCTCGCGAACCTCCAGCTCGCGTACGCGGAGTGGCACAAGGATCCGGTCCGCACGAAGCAGATCCTCCTCGGCGAGGAGCAGCCGTTCCCGGACACGCCCGGCCGCCTCCCGCCCGGGCTGTCGCCGACCGTCGCGCTCCCGGGCGAGGAGGCGCCCGCACACCGCGTCGGGAGCGTGCTGATCGCGGCCGACATCTCCTCGCTCGAGAGCTCGTCGTCGCAGGCTTCGGCCGACCCGGGGTCGCGCGCGACGGACGAGATGGACGGCGCGCCGCCGAGCGTCCTCTTCGAGGCGCTGCCGGGCGACGAAGCCGGGCCCACTTCGACGCTCGCGCCGGAGCAGCTCCCCGGCGCGGAGTCGCCGTACGACGAAGGCGAGTCCACGCAGGGCGACGACGACGAGACGCCGAGCGTCGACGAGGAGGCGCCGGGCTTCGAGGACGAGCCGACGTTCGGGTTCGGGCCGCCCCTGAACGAGCCCGCGCGAAGGCCGGCGTCCGGTGATGAAGACCGACGGGCCGCGGCGAGCTCGAAGCGCCGCGCGGCGCGCGCGCGACAGCACGCGTCGCTCCCGAGCGCGCCGATGGATCCGGAGCAGACCGAGAGCGTGACGTCGATGCCGAACAGCGCGGCCGCGGTGTTCGCGCGGCTTCGGCGCGCCGGGGTCGTCGCGCGCTCGACGCGTGAGTGGAAGGACCCGCGCGGCGAGGGTCGCAGGAAGAACCGCGCTTCGACGCAGGTGTTCGAGACCGGCCTCGAGCTCCTCGCGACGGGCGATCTCCAGTTCGCGCTCGAGCACTTCCAGACGCTGCTCGAACACATGCCCGGGTCCGTTCGGATCTCTGCGGTCGTCCGGGCGATCGAGGCCGTGCGACGCCAGCCGGCCTTCGACACCGCGCCGATGGCGACGCCGGAGGAGGTCGCGCGCGCGCGCTCGATGCTCGACTCGTTCGAGGGCGCGATCGCCGACGCCGTGTCGCGCGGCCAGTGCCCCAGCTGCTTCGCTCAGGTGGTCCCGGACGATCACGCCTGCCCGCGCTGCGGATTCGTGTTGGCGGCGGAGGACGTGTGAGGGCGGTCGTCGTCCTCGCGTCGCTGCTGCTGCCCGCCGTCGCGTCCGCGGCCGACGCCGAGCGACAGGCCAGCGCCGCGTTGGTGGCGGGCGACAAGGCCTTCGACAACCTCGAGTACGCCGAGGCCGCGCGGTGGTACCTCGAGGCGTATCGGATCCTGGAGGAGGGCGGCGCGCGCACGAAGCCGGCGCTCCTCTACAACGCCGGGCTCGCGTTCGAGCAGCTCGGCGACTGCGAACGGGCCGCGGGGCTGTTCGAGCGCTACCTCGCCGCCGAGCCCATGAGCGTGACACGCGAGATCGCGAACACGATCGAACGCGCCCGGCAGTGCGCGCCGCTCATCGCGATCCAGACGAACCCGCCGGGCGCGGAGGTCTTCGTCGACGACCGGTCGGTGGGGACGACGCCGGTCACGGCACCGGTCCGCGCCGGGCGTCACGCGGTGCGCTTCGAGCTCCGCGGCTACGAGTCGCACACCGCCGAGCTGATCGTGGAGGAGGGGCGCCCGCGCGCCATCGTGGAGTCGCTCGTCGGGCGCGCGGAGATGGGGCGGATCGATCTCGTCGTGCGCGACATCTCGGAGGTCACGATCGACGAAGAGGTCGTCGGGCGAGGCCCGTTCGAGCGGTCGGTCGAGGTGAAGCCTGGCGAGCACAGCGTTCGCTTGAATAGACTCGGTTGCGAGCTGCGCGAGGAGACGTACACGGTCCCGCCCGGCGAGGCCGTGGAAGCGTCCTTCGGTCCGGACTGCGTCGCGCTCCCGGCGCCGCCGCCACCGATCGGTCCGTACGTCGAGGCAGCGGCGCCGTCGAATGCGCCGGCGTGGATCGCGGGCGGCGTGGGCGTCGCCGCGTTGGTGGTGAGCGGGGTGTTCGTCGGCCTCTCGATCGACAAGCGCAGCGCGGTGGACGCCGAGCTCGCGAAGCCGGACGACGTCCGGGTCGGCGCCGACGTGCGGAGACTCAACGACGAAGTCGGCCGGAACAACCTGGTCGCGGTGAGCGCGGGGGTCGCGGGGATCGCAGCCGCCATCGCCGCGATCGTGCTGTGGACCGAGCCCGAGGCCCCGGTCGCGCCGGCCGCGTCGGGGCGCGCCGCCGTGCTGAACTGGTAGGCCGAAGAGCGCGCGTCGCGAGGACCGCGCTCGACGGGTCACGGCGCGTAGAGGCGCCCGCCGTCGAGCGCGACCCGCACCGACGACTCGGCGTCGGGCGCGACGCCCGGCGCGACGTCCGCGCGCAGCACGCCCGCTTCCGTCTCGATCTCCAGCTCCGTCCGCTCGCCGAGGAACGTCGCGCGCTTCACGCGGCCCTCGATGCCCGCGTCCGTGAGGCGCACGTCTTCGGGGCGGACGCCGAGCGCGACGTCGGTGGCGTCCGTCGCGGAGGTGACGTCGAGCTCGAAGCCCTGCACCTTCGCGCGCGACGCGCCGACCCGCGTGATCCCGCTCAGGATCGACAGGCGCCCCACGAACTTCGCGACCGCGAGCGACGCCGGGCGCGCGTAGATCTCACTCGGCGGCGCGACCTGCGCGATGACTCCACCGAGCACCACCGCCACGCGATCACTCACCGCGAACGCCTCCGGTTGGTCGTGCGTGACGTAGAGCGAGGTGATGCCGACCTGCTTCGCGAGCACGCGGATCTCGTGACGCATCTCCTCGCGGAGCTTCGCGTCGAGGTTCGACAGCGGCTCGTCGAACAAAAGCAGCGAGGGCTCGGCGACCAACGCGCGCGCGAGCGCGACGCGCTGCTGTTGACCGCCGGAGAGCGTGTCCGGGAAGCGGTCGCCCATCCCCGCGAGGCGCACGAGCTCCAGCGCGCGATCGGCGCGCGCGTTCGCGTCGGCGACCTTCGCGAGCTTCAGCGGATACGCGACGTTGTCCCGCACGTCCTTGTGCGGCCAGACCGCGTACGACTGGAACACCATCCCGATGCGCCGGGCCTCGGGCGGCAGATCCACGGCGTCGCTCTTCACGGTCTGCCCGGCGATCGTGATCGTCCCCGAGTCGGGCGTCTCGAGCCCCGCGACCATGCGCAGCGCCGTTGTCTTCCCGCACCCCGAGGGCCCGAGTAGCGCGACGATCTCCCCGCGCGCGAGCGCGATCTCCAACCCCCGCACCACGTGGTTGTCACCGAAGCGCTTGTGAATCGCGGTCAGCTCCAGTCCCAGGTCCGTCACGCTCGCCTCCTCTGTAGCCGGCGCGACAGGAAGTCGCCGACGATCGCCACGCCCACCACCAACGTCGCCACCACGCTCGCGGCGGGCGGGTCCGCGTAGCTCTGCAGCTCGAACAACAACGTCCCCGCCGTCTGCGTGTGCGCGCCGAATAGCAACACGCTCATCGTCAGCTCCGAGAGGCAGGGCAGCGCCACGACGACGAACGCCGCCGCGACCGCGGGCGACACCAACGGCAACAACACGTCCACCGTCCCGCGCAGCGGCCCGGCGCCCGAGGTCCGCGCGGCCTCCTCCAGCGAAGGGTGGATCTGATCGAGCGCCGCGCGCGCGCCGCGCACGCCGAACGCGAGGTACTTCACCGCGTACGCGACGATCAGCAGCCCGAGCGTCCCCGGTAGGTACAGCGCGAACGTCACGCGGTCCGCGACGATCAATCGGTACTCCACCGAGAACGCGAGCAGGAGCCCGATCGCCAACACCGTCCCCGGCACCGCGTAGGGCGCCGACGCGAGGAACGACACCACCGCGCCCGCGCGCCGCGTGACCTTCGCCATCCGCGCGACGACCAATCCGAGCAGCGCGACGATCGCGCCCGTCGAGATGGCCAAGACGATCGAGTGCATGAACGCCCCGAGCGTCTCCTCGCGCGACAGCACATTGTCCCAGTGGACGAGCGAGAGCGTCGCCGGCTCCGCGAACGACTTCGACAGCGACGTCCACGCGATCGTCGTCAGCGGCAAGACGATCGCGACCACCGCGAACACCACGAGGGCCGAACGCACGATGGGCCGCAGCCGCCCGAGCCGCACCAACGACGGGCGCGACGCCTTCCCCGAGACCTGCACGGTCGAGCGGCGCTTCGCGATCCAACTCGACGCCGCCTGCGCGGCGCCCGACGTCGCGAGCAGCACGATCGCGAGCGCCGCCGCGCGCGCGAGGCTCTCCTCGCCGCCGAGCGTCGTGTAGCGGAAGATCCGCGTGGTGAGGAAGTCGACCGGCGGCGACGCGACGGA
>JAUHYN010000700.1 GCA_030426505.1 bacterium
CGGCTGGGGCGCGCTGCTCACGGCGGCGCACCAGGGCCTCGCGTCGATGGGGACCGTGGCGTGCTTCGGGATGGTCGCGACGCTGTGTGTGTCCTTCACGATCATGTTGCCGGTGCTGGAGCTCCTCTACCGCCGCCGCAACGACGGCGCGGTCCAGCCCGTGGAGCGAATGAACGATGCGGAGGCCTGAGTTCCTCGCCCTGATGATCGCGCTACTCAGCGCGTGCTCGATCGTCCGGCACAGCCACGTGCGCCCGGACTACGACGCGGCCGACAAACAGCAGACGGTGCGCCTGATCGCGCTCGCCGTACCGACGCCCGGTGACGCCGACCGCGGTCGCCTCGTCGCGAAGATCGCGCAGCGCTACACGAACCACCACCGCGACTTCGTGGTGACGACCGCGAGCACCGCCGCGACGCTCCCCGAGGATCGCTGCGACGACGAGATGCAGGGCGTGTTGACGCTCGCCGCGACCTACGAGGACGCGGGCGACGAAGTCGGCATCTCGGTCGAGGCGAAGTTGGTCCGTTGCCGCGACGGCGAAGAGGTGTGGGCGGCGGGGGGCTCGGGCGCGTGGCCGCGCGAGGATCCCCAGATCTCCCAGGTCATCGCGCAGTACGAGAGCGAGATTGGCGAAGACGTCGTGCCGTACGTGCCGGCGACGTTCCATCTGCTGCGCGCGTTGCTCGACACGCTCCCGTATCCGGAGCTCGTGGACGACGACCTCGTGATGGAGAAGATCGACCTCGCTGACTGACGGTCGAGTCCGACCCGCACGTCGATGACCGCGCGCGCCGCCGCGCTCTGCCGCGCCGGGGGCCCCAGCGGGTCCAACCCACGTGCGGACCCCCATCTCCTCTCGGCTCACGCCTCTCTTGGCCGCGACGATCTTCTCGGTTGCCTGTGACTGCGGGGACTCGGCGCTCTACCAACTCGATGCCCGCATCTCGGCGACACCGACGCCGCTCGCGTTCGGGACGGTGCTCGACGTGCCCTCCACGCAGGTGCTGACGGTGCAGAACGTCGGGCGGACCGAGCTGATGATCACCCGCGTGGAGCGCTCCGAGGACTGGGACGCGCGCTTCGCGTTCGAGGCGTCGCCGGTGCGGCTCGCGCCCGAGGAGACGGTCGAGTGGGCGGTGACCTTCACGCCGACGTTCGAGGGGCCAGCGGGCGGCGCGATCCACATTCACTCGAACGACCTCGAGGCGCCGGTGTTGGTAGTCCCGCTCGAGGCCCTCGCAGAGCGCACGACGCCGCCGGACCCGGGGCAGCTCGTGGTCTGCGCCGAGCGCGCGGGGGGCGCGCCGGACTGCGAGGCGCCGCGCACGATCGCGTTCGGTACGGTCCCGGTCGGCGACACGGTCGAGGGTGCGATCGTGTTGGAGAATCGCGGGGGCGCGCCGATCCACGTCGCTTCGGCGGGCGTCGTCGCGGGGGCGTCATCGTCGGTGCAGGTGCTGCCGATGCTGCGCGACGTGCGGATCGCGCCCGGCGCGGTGGCGGTGATGGAGGTCGACTTCTCGGCGTTCGATGCCGCGCCGCAGCAGGTCACCGTGCGAATCGAATCGGACGACCCGATCGCGCCCACGATCGACGTGGTGATCACGGGGCAGGGCGCGACCGCGGCGTGCGGGAGCATTCAGGGGCGCATCTGCGACGTGAGCGGCAACGGGCCCGCGTCCGGCGCGCGGGTTTGGGTCGACGCGATGGGGCAGCGCCTCGAAGCGACGACCGACATGCAGGGCGACTGGTCCTTCGACTGCGTCCCCGAGGGCACGTGGACGTTCACCGCCGAGAGCGGTTCGTGGAGCACGACGTTCTCGGCCGACGTGATCGGCGGCCAGCACACGCAGCTCGCGACGGAGCAGTGTCTCAGCCCCTCGTCGGCCGCGGTCGCGGTGGTGTGGGGCGAGTGGGACGAGATGGAGCGCATCCTCGACCGCATGAACGTGACGTACACGATGTACCGCGACGTCTCCGACCTCGTGGACGACCCGTCGGTGCTGAACCAGTACGACATCGTGTTCTTCAACTGCGGCTTCGATGAGTGGCGCGCGCTCCGGCCGGGCCCGCTGCAGAACCTCCGCGCGTTCGTTGCGCAGGGCGGTTCGATCTACGCCTCGGACCTCGGCTACGACTTGGTCGAGGTGGGGTGGCCGGAGTTCATCACCTTCGACGGCAACGACTCGATTCGCGACGACGCCGAGTGGGCGCCGCCGTACGACGGCTACGCGAACGTCGTCGACCCTTCATTGACGGCGGCGCTCGGCGGCGCGACGCAGGTCTACATCGAGAGCCCCGGCGCCGCGATGATCAGCGTATCTTCGCAGACGTCCACGTATCTCGAAGGCGACCGGTTCAGGGATGGTGGCAACCACCCGATGATGGTCGGCTTCCGCCCGTCGCCGAACGCGGGGCGCGTCTTCTACACCGACTTCCACCAGGAGGGCGCTCAGCAGGTGGAGCGCGTCTTCGAGTGGTTGATCGCGAACCTGTGAGCGCGCGTCACAACCCGACCTCGACGATCGCGGTCTGATCGCGGACGACGACCGACTTCACGAACATCTGCTCGGACGCCGACTTCAGGCGATGCACGGGCGTGACCTCGAGCTGCGCGCGCACGATACCGGTCGCGGCCTCGCGGACGTCGCCCTCGTACTTCTCGGGGAGCTCCGGGATGTCGATCTTCGTGACCTCGGCGTTCTTCAGGAAGAGCGCCTTTTGCTCGCCGTCGAACTCGAGATCACCGAGGACGCTGACGCGCCCCGTGTATTTCAGGACGCCCATCCGCACGCCGGCGTCCATGTCGATGCCGACCTTGTCCGTGCCCTCGACGAGCTGGATCGCGGGGTTCTCGAGGACGAGCTTGGCGACGAGGACGCGCTTCTCGATCGGGAACTTCTTGTCGATCTTGGCTTGGAGCTCGGGCTGAGTGAGCACGATCGTCGCGCGGAGCGGCGCGCTGCATCCCACGAGGAGGAAGAGCGCGAGGGCGGCGTGAGCCTTCATGGCCCGTCGCGTACCACGAACGAGCGCGCTCCGAGAAAGAGGTGATCGCGGTCAGGGTGTCGGGCGCGATCGGGTTCGATCGGAGCCGATCAGTGCGAAGGTTCGTCGGTCTTCGGGACGTCGTCTCGGTCGCGCTCTTCGATCGCGTTCATCGCGTCCGTCGGGCTGTCGAGTCGAACCTCGACGCGAGCATCAGCGTCGCGCTTCGTGTCGGTGACATCGTTCGTCGTTTCCGCTCCCATCGTTGTCTTCGACATCTACACAACCGCGGATGGTCGCCGCAACTCATCTTGCAAACGAAAAATGATCAGAGCGACAGCAAGATCTGATGCGCGACGCGGAGTCCGTCGACCGCGGCGCTCATGATCCCACCCGCGTACCCCGGACCTTCTCCCGCCACGTACAAGCCGTCGAAGCCCTCTACGTGACAAGTTACGTGGTCCCGGGGAATACGCAGTGGCGAAGACGTTCGCGACTCGACGGCGATCAAGTTCGCGTCCTCCGTCGTCGCGTAGCCACGGAGTCTACGGTCGAATGTGACGAGTGCGCTCCGGAGTGAACGCACCACGAACGGTGGCAGCGTCGCGTCGAGGTCCGCCGCGCGCAGCCCCGGGCGGAAATTCGACGCGGCGAGTCGACCGGTCTCACGTCGCGCGACAAAGTCCGCCACCCGCATCGCGGGGGCGCGGTAGTCGCCGCCGCCGGTCTCGAACGCCCGCTGCTCGAGCGCGCGCTGGAAGCGTATCCCGGCGAGGCCGTCGTCTCCGAAGCCCTCCTCGCGGATGCGATCCACGCTCACTTCGACGACCACGCCGGAGTTGGCGAACGGCGTCGAACGTCGCGCGCTCGACATGCCGTTCACGACCACGGTGTCCGGCTCCGTCGCGGTCGGGACGATCATCCCGCCGGGGCACATGCAGAACGAGTACACGCCGGTGCCCTCGATCTTCTCTGCGAGGCGATAGTCCGCCGCGGGCAACGTCGCCGGGCGAGGTCCGCGCAAGTTGTATTGCGCGCGATCGATCATCGGCTGCGGGTGCTCCGCGCGAACGCCGACGGCGAACGGCTTCGCGATCATCGGGATGCCTTGGGCCTGGAGCGCTTCGTACGTGTCGCGCGCCGAGTGCCCGATCGCGAGGAGCACGCGCGGCGCGTCGAGCTGGCCCTGCGAAGTGTCGACGCCGACGACGCGTCGATCCTCGAGGCGCAGCCTCTCGAGGCGCGTCTCGAAGCGCACGTCCACGCCGCACTCGATCAGCTGCGCGCGGAGGCCCTTGAGCACGCGGAAGAGGAGGTTGGTCCCGATGTGCGGCTTCTTGTCGACCAGGATGCGATCGGGCGCGCCGACTTCGACGAGGCGCTCGAGCACCTCCTGCACGAGCGGATCGTTCTTGCGGCAAGTCAGCTTGCCGTCGCTGTACGTGCCGGCGCCGCCCTCGCCGAAGCAGAGGTTGGACTCCGGATCGAGGATCCCGCGCCCGCGGAAGTTGCCGAAGTCGCGCGCGCGCGTCTCGACCGGCTTGCCGCGCTCGACCCACGTCACCTTCGCGCCGTGCTCCGCGAGGTGCCACGCGGCGAACGCACCCGCGGGGCCCGCGCCGACCACGACGATCGGCGGCGCGTCCTTCGGGGCGCGCGGCGACTCGAGGCGCTGTAGCGGCGGCGGAGCGGGGCGCGCCGTCGTCCGCTTCGGAAGGGCGCGGTCCGTCTCGACCTCGAGCGTGAGGAGGTACGTGGGGACGCGGCGGCGGCGGCGCGCGTCGAGCGCTTGGCGCGCGATGCGGACGTCGACGACGGCGTCCTCGGGCACGTGCAGCGCGCGCGCGGCCTCGCGGACGAGCGACGCGTCGTCGAAGGGGAGATCGTGTGGACGATCGACGTCGACCAGGACCCGCGGCACGGCGCCGCCACGATACCGCACTGCGT
>JAUHYN010000701.1 GCA_030426505.1 bacterium
CGGCTCGTCTCCACCGAGACCGTGAGCGGCGGCGTCCTCCAGGAGGCCGTCTTCTCCGTCGTCCTCCAAGACGAGACCACCGGACCCAAGTTGATGGAGGCCATCCGCGAGAAGAACGGGAACCACAAGGTCGCGCTGGTGATGGGCCAACACGAGGTCGATCTGTAGATGCGCGTCACTCCCCTGCTCGTCGCCCTCGTGGTGTCTCTCCCCGCGACCGCCGCGGCGTACGAGATCCGCTCCTCCACCGTCGCGCGCCAAGGCTTCGGTCTGGAGGTCGGCGGTCAGCTCTTCGTGCGCGGCCGAGCGCGGCGCCCGGACGGCGGCACGACGGCGTGGTCGTACGAGCTCCAACGCGCGCGCCTGAAGACGCGCCTCACGTGGGGCAAGTGGCTGCGCGTCGACATCGAACCCGACTTCGGCGGCTCGAACGCCGACCTCGCGGACGCGTACCTGCAGATCCGCCCGGTGCGCGAGTTCGAGCTCCGCATCGGTCAGGCGAAGGCGCCGTTCGGCTCCCTCGAGATCGAGGGCCGCTGGCGACTCCCCACGCTCACGCGCGGCATCGTCTCCGACGTGGTGAGCGATCGCCTCGGCTTCGGGCGCCGCAAGTTCGGCGCGCGCGTACGCTGGCGCGACAAGGATCTCCCTCTCCGCCCGGACGTCCAGCTCGGCGTGTACGGGCCACAGGGCGACGACATCACCGAGGACATCACGGCGCAGGTCCGCTTGCGCCTCTCGAAGCGCCTGTACGTCGCGGTGGCCGGCTCGTCGCGCGCGGGTGCGGCTTCGAACGACGCGCGCGGCAACATCGCGGCGCTGTACGTGACCTACGATCGAAAGGGCTGGTACGCCGCGGGGGAAGTGCAGCTCGGGCGCACCAAGCTCCTCAGCGCGAGTGGACTCGAGACCGGCGTGGACGCCACGTTGTTCACCGCCCGCGCCGTCCTCGCGAAGCGCTTCGAGATCATCGACCAGATGGAGATCGAGCCGTTCCTCGGCGGCGACCTCATCGATCCCAACGCGAACACCCGCGACGATCTCTCGGTCGGGTTCCGGCTCGGCCTGAACGCGCACTGGGAAGATCGCCTGCGGCTCGGCGTACAGTGGGGGCGTGACACGGGCCAGTTCGGCGCGATCACGAACCCGTCGAGCGCGCTCCACATCTTCCTCGGCACCTCGATCGACTGACCGGTTCGATGACCCCGGCGCTCCTACTCCTGATCGCGGCCGCGACGACGACCTCATCGGTCGCCGAGGAGCCCCCGCCCGACTTCGACTGGTTGGCGGTGCCTGTCCTCAAGTTCAACGACGACATCGGGCTCATGTACGGCGTCCACACGCTGTTCAAAGAGTACGGCGACGACGGAGAGTTCGACTGGTTCCTCGAGATCAAGCTGCGGCACTCCACGAAGAACCGTCACGAGCACTGGCTGTACTTCGACATGCCGGCGTTCTTCGGGCTGCGCTTGTTCGTCCTCACCGAGGTGCTCCGCATCGACGACGCGAACTACTTCGGGATCGCGAACGTCGAGCGCCTCGACGAACCCAGCGACCCGTACAACCAGTACCGACTCACCGAGCCACGCGTGCAGACGTTCCTCTCGGACGACCTCGACGACACGTGGCGCTGGGGCTTCGGGCTGACGTTCGCCTATACCGACACGCGGTTCATCGACACTTCACGCCTCGCCGCCGAGCGCCCGACGGGCTTCGACGGAGGGCACTCCTTGATCGGCCTGGCCGCCCTCGTCCACGACGGCCGCGACGACGAGCTCCGCCCTTCCTCCGGTCAGTACCTCCAGCTCTACGCGAAGGCCGCGACGCGCCCGCTCGGGAGCTCGTTCTCGTTCCAAGGCGTTGGCGTCGAGACGTCGATCTACTTCTCGCCGTTCGCGAACTTCGTCTACGCCGGGCGCTTGATGGTGGAGTCGGTGGGCGGTGACGTCCCGTTCTACGAGCTCGCGCGGATCGGCGGCGGGCGGAGCGCGTTCGGCCTCGGCGGCGTGTTCACGCAGCGCGGCTTCGCGGAGTCGCGCTTCATCGGCAAACACAAGGCGCTCACCAACCAGGAGCTCCGCTACTACTTCCCGGCGATCTTCGATCTGTTGAGCTTCGGCGTGGGCGGGTTCGTCGACGTCTCACTCGTCGCGGACGGAGCCTCGGTCGCGGACTGGCCGGGGCGCCTCCGCCCGAGCGTCGGCGCGGAGCTGACGGCGAAGTGGAAGGATCTCGTCGTGGTGCGCGCCGACCTGGGTTTCTCGAACGAGGAGACCGTCTTCTACATCGAAGGTCGGCACCTCTTCTGATGCGATCGCGATCACCTGCCCCTCTGAACAGGTAGCGCGTCCGGCCCCCAGGACATAGGCTCCGGCGTCCATGCGTCGCCTCCGACTCCTTCCGCTCCTCGCGGTCGCTTTCGCCGCCTACGCCCCCCCGTCGTTCGCCGACACGCCCCCCGCCGACGTGGCCCCGACCGGCGAAGAAGATCCGCTCGCCGAGTTCAAGTGGATTACCGAAGGCTCCTGCCAGCTGGGCTCCCGCGCGACGCTGGAGATCCCCGAAGGCTTCCGCTTCCTCGAAGGGCCCGAGGCCTCCAACCTGATCGCCGCGATGGGCAACCTCACCTCCCGCAAGGAGGTCGGCCTCATCGGCACCCACGACCTCGAGTGGTTCGTCGTCTTCTACTTCGACGACGTCGGCTACGTGAAGGACGACGAGAAAGACGAGCTCGACGCCTCCGAGATGGCCGACCAGATGAAGGAGAACCTCGAGTACTCGAACGAGGAGCGCCGCGACCGCGGGTTCGAAGAGCTGTCGTTCGACGGCTGGGCGATCCCGCCGCGCTACAACGAGGCGAGCAACCGCCTCGAGTGGGCGCACCGCCTCCGCTCGTCGAGCGGCGTGAGCGTCAACTACAACACCCGCGTCCTCGGCCGCCGCGGCGTGATGCGCGTGATCCTCGTGACCGATCCCGAGCTCCTCGACGCCACGCTGCCGAAGTACAACACGCTGATGGGCGGCTTCGAGTTCACCGACGGCGAGCGCTACTCGGAGTTCCGCGCGGGCGACAAGATCGCCGAGTACGGCCTCATCGCGCTCGTCGCGGGCGGCGCCGGCGCGGTCGCCGCCAAGACCGGTCTGCTCTCCGCGATCGTCGTGTTCTTCAAGAAGGGCGCGAAGCTGATCGTCGTCGCGCTCGCCGGCGCTGCGGCCTTCCTCAAGAAGCTGTTCACGGGCCGCAAGGACTGACACCCTCCCGGCGCGCCCCCGGACGCGCTCGTTCATGGCTCCCGCCGACGCCCTCGTACTCACGCTCGTCGCGCTCCACGTCCTCGAAGGCCTCTTCTGGGTCCATCGGCACGCGCTCGTCTTCGCCGCCACGACGACCAGCGCGCGCCTCGTGAACACCGACGGCCCACTCGGCAACACGAACCACGTGTTCGTGATCCTCGATCCGCTCCCGCCGCTACACCCGCGCTTCGTCGTCGAGGCCTGGCCGATCAGCGTCTCGGAGTCCGGCGTGGTGCGGATGCCCGCCGAGCTCCCGATCGGCACGCGCGAGGCGCCCGCCGCGACCGCGCCGTTCGACTACGACGCGCTCGCGGAGGTCACCTCGAGCGGCAAGGACGTCGTCACCGCGGACCGCACCGTCGGCAATACGAGCAGCGTCGCGTTCGCGCACCACCTCGCGTCTCGACTGCGCGCGATCGCCAAGGCTGCGAATCCGGCCGACCGCACCGCTGCGATCGACGCGATGTTCGCGGAGGCGTTCGACGTCGACGCGGCGCGCGGCCGCCTCCTCGAGTTCGAGAAGCAGACGCGCTTCCTGAACATCACTTCGAACCTCGTCCCGATCGTCACCATCGGCGGGGTCGCCGGCATCCTCTACGTCCCGTGGGTCGCGAACGTCTGGTTCTCGTTCGCGGCGCTCGCGTTCGGCGCGTACGGCCTCACCTGGGTCGAGATGTTCCGCGCGCACCGCGAGCTGTACCCCGAGCTCGGCGGCAAGCGGTGGCAGGATCTGTTGCTGATGATCGTGTCGCTCCCCGCGACCGCGCGCGCGCGCGGGTGGATCGCCCGCGACATCCTCGCGCCCTATCACCCGCTCACCGCCGCCGCCGTCCTGCTCGACGCGGACGCGTTCGCCGAGGTCGCGCGCGACACTTGGCGCAGCCTCGCGCACCCGCTCCCGGTCCCGGCGGAGGCGCGCCCGATCGTGGAGGCGATGCGCGCGCGGCTCCGCACCCACGTCGCCGCGCTCCTCACCGCGCGCGGCCTGGAGCCCGACACGTTCGCCGCGACGCCGGAGCGCTCGAGCGAGCGCGTCGTCGCGGTGTGCCCGCGCTGCCAGAGCGAGTTCGAGCAGAAGCAGCCGGAGTGCCCGGACTGTCCGGGCGTCGAGCTGGTGATGCCGCAGGTGTGACGCGGACTCAGTTGCCGTGCGCCGCGGCGCACATCTGGCTGTCGTAGTACATCTCGTCCGGGACGCACGCGAGGAAGCGGCCCTCACCCTCGACCTCGAAGAAGCTCTGCAGCGGCGCCTGCTCGTCGAGGAGGTGCTCGACGTACGCGCGGATGTTCGCAGTGGTGCTTCCGCCGACGAGGGTCGCCGGGAGCTCGGTGCCCGCCCACGCGAGCGTGCCGAAGTCGTTGAGGAAGAGGTCGAACACCTCCTCCTCGCTGAACTCGCCGATGCCCGGGATGGTCAGGCAGTGGCTGCTGTTCGTGTCGCGGTAGAACGGCATGAAGTAGCCGAGGTTCGAGCGCGCGTCGAACTGGGCGCGCAGCAGATCGCTGTCGTCCCACCACATCTCGTAGACCGCCGTCCGATCGTCGGCCTGGTCCTCGTCGAGGCCGAGGCCGCCGAGGCCGCTGCCGTCACCGAAGGTCGTGATGCCGCCCTTCCCGAGCGTGTAGAAGCGCTCGTACGAGTACA
>JAUHYN010000702.1 GCA_030426505.1 bacterium
CGCGTCTGGCCGCCGACCAGGATGACGTCGTCGAGCTGCGACTTGTCGATCGCGGCGTCCTTGAGGGTCTTGTCGCAGATCTGCAGGCACCGCTCGCAGAGGTCGATGACGAGGTCTTCGAACTTCTCGCGCGTGAGCGTGCGCTGCAGGTGCAGGGCGTCGTTCTTGCCCGTCGAGATGATGAACGGGAGGTTGATCTCGGTCTGCGGCGCGCTCGACAGCTCGACCTTCGCCTTCTCGGCGGCGTCGCGGATCCGCTGGAGGGCCATGCGGTCCTTCCGCAGATCGATCTTGTGTTCCTTGAGGAACCCGAAGACGAGCCACTCGATGATGCGGTTGTCGAAGTCCTCGCCGCCCAGGTACGTGTCGCCCGCGGTCGCCATGACCTCGAACACGCCGCTGCCGATCTCGAGGATCGAGATGTCGAAGGTGCCGCCGCCGAGGTCGAACACCGCGACCTTCCGCTCGACCGTCTTGCCGTAGCCGTACGCGAGCGAGGCCGCCGTCGGCTCGTTGATGATGCGGACGACGTCGAGCCCCGCGATCCGGCCGGCGTCCTTGGTCGCCTGGCGCTGACCGTCGTTGAAGTACGCGGGCACGGTGACCACGCACTTCTCGACGTCGCGCTCGAGGTACTGCTCGGCGATCAGCTTCATCTCCGAGAGGATCATCGAGCTGATCTCCGGGAGGCTGTAGATCGTGTCGCGCAGCGCGATGCGGACGTCGTGGTGGGGCCCCTCGATCAGCTTGTAGCTACACGTCTCGAGGGCCGCCGCGACCGCGGGTGAATTCCACTTGCGGCCGATGAGGCGCTTCGAGGCATACACCGTCCCCTCGGGGTTGGTGATCGATTGCCGCTTGGCGATGTGACCGATCAGTCGACGACCGCTCTCCGCGATCGCGACGATCGAAGGCGTCGTCCGGTATCCCGCTCGATTCGGGATGACCTTGGGGACGCCGTCCTCTACGATCGCGACACACGAGTTGGTCGTGCCGAGATCGATGCCGATGATGGGCTCATTTGACACGCGTCGAGTGCTCCCCCGGCTCCGCTAAAAGCCCCACTTGAGCTCGCGAAGCCTCTTCTTCGCCTCTTTGTAGTTCGGCTTGAGCTCCAACGCACGAGAGTGCTCGCGCGCCGCTGCCTTCGCCATACCGCCCCTCTCGTAACACAATCCCAGGACAAAGTGCGCCTCCGGGTCGTCCGGAAGCAGCTGAACGCCCTTCTGTGCGTGCGGGTTGGCCTCCTGCGGATCGCGCCCGGCCATGAGGAGATTGTAGGCGAGCCGGACCCGCGCCTGGCCGTTCTCCGGGGCGATCCGGACCGCGTCCTCGAACGCCTCGATCGCCTCGCGCCAGTTGGTCATGTTCTCGCGGGCCAGCCCGCGCTTGAGGAACGGCGCGACCCGGTACTCGCCGGCCTCCGCCTTGAGCGTCTCGACCAGCGCGTCGTACTCCGGGCGGCTGTCGAACGCCGCGGCGGTCTGCGCCGCGCGGAGCGCCTCGAGCAGCTCCCCCGACTCCCGCTTGGCCTGGGCCGTCTCGTACAGCTCCTTCGCCTGGGAGATCCGCTTGATGATCGGGTTCTTCGCGAGGCGGCGGGCCTTCCGCTCCTCCTCCCGCTTCGCGTCGCGCTCCTTGCGCTTCTGACGCTTCAACATCTCCGCCAGCTCGTCGTCGCCGGCCATGAAGATGTGTTCCTCGTCGTAGTCCTCACGCTTCTTGTCGTTCGAGAGGACGCCGTAAGCGACCTGCACCTGCTTGAAGATGTCGTCGATCATCTTCTTGAAGGAGCCGAGCTGGCCGCGGCGGAAGCGGTCGGGGTGCCACTCCTTGCTGCGCGCGAAGTACACGCGCTTGATCGCCTTGGTGTCGTCCTTCCGGTTCGCCTGGAGGAGTTCGTAGTGCGTCCACTTCTCGAGGTGGGCGTGGAAGAAGGCGATCCGCTTCTTCTCGTCCTCCGAGAGGTCCACCTGCTCCTGCATCAGGGCGACCGGGAAGATGAACGACCCGTAGTCGAGCTTGCCGTCGTCGCCGCGCTTCGCGGAGGGGTTCTGGGTCGGCGCGTCGTCGCCGTAGTAGACGACGCCGACCTTCTCGAGGCGCGCGAGCACCTTCTCGACGTCCGCCTCCGCCTTCCCCACGACGAGGGCGAGATCCGACACGGACGTACGTCCGTCGATCCGTGACGTGAGGTAGCCCTCGTCGACGGTCAGTCCGAGCTTCGTGAGATCGACGTCCTGCCTGATCTTCGGGACGTCGGGCTTGTCTTGCGTGGCGCCCAAGGGCCCTCGAACTTCGATGTTCCACGCCCCAGGGGCGTCGTCAAGACAGCGACGTCAGCGCCTCCTCGACCACCTCGAGCCCCTCGTCGACTTCGGCCTCGGTCAACACCAGGGGTGGGACGAAACGGACGACGTCCAGCCCTGCGACGTGCGTGAGCACCCCCCGGGCACGACACGCGTTGACCACATCCTTCGCGTTGAAGCCGAGCCCATCCGCGAGCTGTGCGCCCCAGATGAGGCCGCGCCCGCGCACTTCGGCGATCCGCTTCGTCCGCCCGGCGATCGCGCGGAGTCCCGAGGCGAGATGTTCACCGACCGCGCGGACGCCCTCGAGGAACCCGGGCGCGCGGATCGTGTCGAGCACCACGTTGCCGGCCGCGCACGCGACCGGGTTGCCGCCGTAGGTCGTGGCGTGCGTTCCGTACGCGAGCGACTTGCCGACGTCGCCGCGCGCGACCATCGCGCCGAGCGGGAGCCCGCCGCCGATCCCCTTCGCGAGGGACATGATGTCCGGGACTACGCCGTCGTGTTCGTACGCGAAGACGCTCCCGGTCCGACCGATCCCCGCCTGCACCTCGTCGAAGATCAGCAGCGCGCCGTTCGCGTCGCAGATCTCGCGGACGCGCGCGAGGAAGCCCGCGGGCGGGACGTTGACGCCGCCCTCCCCCTGCAGCGGCTCGATGATCACCGCCGCCGTCGCCCTGGAGACGGTCGCCGCGAGGCCGTCGAGATCGAACGGGCCCACGTAGTCGAAGCCTTCGGGCATCGGCCCGAAGCCCTCGTGGTACTTCGGCTGCGCCGTCGCGGTGAGCGCTCCGTACGTGCGCCCGTGGAAGGACTTCTCGAAGCTGACGATCCGGAAGCGCGCCTTGTCGCCCTGGTCGTGGTGGTAGCGCCGCGCGAGCTTGATCGCCGCCTCGTTCGCCTCCGCGCCCGAGTTGCAGAAGTACACCATGTCCGCGAACGAAGACGCGACGAGCTTCTCCGCGAGCTCGATGGAAGGTGCGTTGTAGTAGAGGTTCGACGTGTGGAGGATGCGGCCCGCCTGCTCACGGATCGCCTCCGTGAGCGCCGGGTGCGCGTGGCCGAGCGCGCTCACCGCGATGCCCGACGTGAGGTCCAGGTAGGACTTACCGTCGGCGTCGAAGACGCGACAGCCCTCGCCGTGCGTCAGCACGATCTCGGCGGGCTTGATGTTCGGAAAGAAGGGTCCCTGGGCGCGCTCCACCCAGCCGGCGTTGTCGGTCATCGACTGCCGTTCATAGCACGAAGCGCGACAGGTCTTCGCTCCTCAGCGCGGGCTCGAGCTGCGCTTTCACGAACGCGGCGTCGATCTCGATGACCTTCTCCCGGCGCTCGGGCGCATCGAACGAGATGTCGTCCAACAGGGTCTCCATCACGGTGTGCAGCCGGCGCGCCCCGATGTTCTCGATCGACGCGTTCACCTCGGCCGCGATCCGCGCGATCTCCTGGACCGCGTCGTCCGTGAACGTGACCTCGAGCCCCTCGGTCTCGAGGAGCGCGACGTACTGCTTGAGGAGCGAGTTCTTCGGCTCCTTCAGGATGCGCACGAAGTCGTCCGACGCGAGCGACGACAGCTCCACCCGGATCGGGAAGCGCCCCTGCAGCTCCGGGATGAGGTCCGAGACCCGCGCCGTGTGGAACGCGCCGGCCGCGATGAACAGGACGTGGTCGGTGCGGATGCGGCCGTACTTCGTGCTGACCGTGGAGCCCTCCACGATCGGCAGCAGGTCCCGCTGCACGCCCTCGCGCGAGACGTCGGGGCCCGAGCCCTTCTTGGCCTGGCCGGACGCGACCTTGTCGATCTCGTCGATGAAGATGATGCCGCTCTCCTCGGCGAGCTTCATCGCGTCGCGGTTGATCTGGTCCATGTCGAGGAGCTTTCCGATCTCCTCTTCCCGGATGATGTCCCGCGCCTCCGAGACCGTGGCCTTGCGGCGCTTCTTGGGCCCGCCGCCGCGCCCGCCGAGCATGTCCTGGAGCTGGAAGACCATGTCCTGGACGCCCTCGGCCGAGAAGTTCTGCACGAGCGACACCGGCGGCTTCGCCGACACCTCGATCTCCACCGGGCGGTCGTCCAGCTTCCCGTCGCGGAGCATTCGGCGGAACGTCTCGCGGGTCTTCGACTCCGAGTCCTCGGAGGTCGTGGCGTCCGCGGTGTCCTCGTAGCCCTTGTGTTTGGGCTTCGGGAGCAACAGATCGAGGAGGCGCTCCTCGGTCGCTTCGTCCGCGCGCGCCTCGACGGCGGTCTGCGCTTCCTCGCGCGTGAGGTTCACGGCGACCTCCACGAGGTCCCGCACCATCGACTCCACGTCGCGCCCCACGTAGCCGACCTCGGTGAACTTCGACGCCTCGACCTTCACGAACGGCGCCTTGATCAGCTTGGCGAGGCGCCGCGCGATCTCGGTCTTGCCGACGCCGGTGGGCCCGATCATCAGGATGTTCTTCGGGTGGATCTCGTCGCGGAGATCCTCCGGGACGCGCTGCCGCCGCCACCGGTTCCGCAGCGCGATCGCGACCGCGCGCTTCGCGCCGTCCTGTCCGATGATGTAGCGGTCGAGCTCGCCGACCGTCTCGCGCGGCGTGAACGCCTGACGCATCTGCGCGTCCGTCATGAGCCCAGCTCCTC
>JAUHYN010000703.1 GCA_030426505.1 bacterium
GGAGCGAGAGGTGCTCGGCGGCGAGCGCGTCGGCCACCCGGGCCGCCTCGGTGAGATCACCCGCGACGAAGCACCGGCCGTTGTGCTCGAGCGACTCCCGCGCGATGGCCTCGCGCGGCAGCGTGGCGAGCTGAGCCTCGACCTCCGCGGCCACGGCGTCCGCCTGCGCGCGCGACACGGTCACGAGCAGCGCGTACGCGTCCTCGTCGAGCCTCGGCAACAACACCTGCGCCTCCGGATCGCCGAATCGCACGTTGTACTCGAGCACGCGCGGCCCGTCGGCGGTGAGCATCAAGCCCGCGTACAGCACACCCGAGAACGGCGTCCCGCGCGCGGCCATCGTGTCGACGATCGGCTGCAGGCACGTGGCGGTCACGTCCGTGAGGAGCGCGTCCGTTCCGCGCGGCGCCGGTGAGTACGAGCCCATCCCGCCGGTGTTCGGACCCGTGTCGCCGTCGTACGCGCGCTTGTGATCCTGCGACGGCGCGAACAGCGACACGGTCTCGCCGTCGGCCAGCGCGATCACCGAGAGCTCTTCGCCCTCGAGGCGCTCCTCCACGATCAACTGCGCGCCGGCCGCGCCGAACTTGCCGCCCAGCGTCTCGCGGATCGCCTGCTCCGCTTCGTCGTGCGACGCGGCGACGACCACGCCCTTCCCGGCCGCGAGTCCGTCGGCCTTCACCACGGCGCCGGGCAGCGACCGCGCGAATTCGATCGCGGCTTCCGGGTCGTCGAAGCGACCCCAGCGCGCGGTGGGCACCTTCGCCTCGTCCATCACCGCCTTCGCGAAGGCCTTGCTCCCTTCGAGCTCGGCCGCGGCGCGGTCCGGCCCGAGCACCAAGATGCCCTCCGCACGACAGCGGTCGGCGAGCCCCGCGACGAGCGGCGCCTCCGGACCGACGACCACCAGGTCGATCCCCTCCTGGCGCGCGAACGCGACGAGACCGTCGACGTCACCGACCGAAATCGAGACACACGTCCCGGCGCCCTCCATGCCCGCGTTGCCCGGGGCCGCGAAGACCTTCGGGCGGCTCGGCGACCGCGCGAGCGCATCCACGAGCGCGTGTTCGCGCCCACCTCCTCCGACCACCAAGACCGACGGCATGGGCCCCTTGATCGGCGGTCCTCGGGGCAAAGGTCAAGGCCCGGCCGGGGTGACCGATGATCCGTGACGCGCATGTCCGACTCCGCCCGCCGCGCCCGCGTCGCCGCCGTCAGCCACGAGCTGCGGGCGCCGCTCTCCGGCGTGGCGAGCCTCGCCTCGCTGCTCCTCGACGAGGGCGGCCTCACCGAGCGGCAGACGGAGTTGTTGGGCGTCCTCCGCCGCTCGGCGCGCGATGTCGTCCAGCTCCTGGACGACCGCCTCTCCTACGAGAAGCTCGAGGCCGACGCCGTCCAACTCGAGATCCGCGCCTTCGATCTCGCGCGCCGCCTCGACGACCTCGTCACGCTCCTCGGCGCGACGTACCGCTCCGAGCAGACCGCGCTCCGCGTCCAATACCCCGAAGGGACGCCGCGCCTCTTCGTCACGGATCCGACGCGCCTCGGGCAGGTCCTCACGAACCTCGTCACGAACGCGCTCAAGTTCACGCCGCGCGGCGCCGTGACGATCCGCGTCGCCTTCGAGCCGCGCGCGTTTCCGGACGGCGACCTCGTCATCAAGGTCATCGACACCGGCATCGGCATCTCTCCCGAACGCGTCGCCGCCCTCTTCGATCCGTTCACGCAGGCCGACGCCGCCACCGAGCGCCGCTACGGCGGCACGGGCCTCGGCCTCGCGATCACGCGCCGCGCGGTCGACGTCCTCGGCGGCACGATCGAAGTCGTGAGCCAACCGAACAGCGGCACGATGTTCACCGTCCGCGTCCCGACCGCCGTCGCGGACCAACCCACCGACCCCACGCGCGACCTGACGATCGACCCCGCGCTCGGCGAGGGCGTCCGCGCGCTCCTCGTCGACGACGACCCGCTGTCCCTCTACGTCGCCGAGGAGCTCCTCGCCGCGTGCGGATGCAGCGTAGCCAGCGCCGAGACGGGCCTCGGCGCCCTCGAGCGCGCCGACCACGAAGCCTTCGACGTCGTCTTCCTCGACGCCCGCCTCCCCGACCTCTCCGGCTACGACGTCGCCCGCGCCCTGAGAGCGCGCTTCGGTGAGGCGCTCCGGATCGTCGCCCTCACCGGAGAGACCGACGCGAAGAGCCGCGCGAGAGCGGAGGCCGCCGGCATGAACGCGCACGTCGCGAAGCCGGTGACGCTGGAGAAGATCGAAGCGACGCTGCGGGGGTTCGGCGCCAGGTAAGCGCCTAGAGCACGCCTAGAGCCCGGCGGCGAGCAAGGTCCGTCTCAGCA
The DNA here is from genome assembly GCA_030426505.1 of bacterium. Lineage (GTDB taxonomy): Bacteria > Myxococcota > Kuafuiibacteriia > Kuafuiibacteriales > Kuafuiibacteriaceae > JAUHYN01. The sequence continues at coordinate 2,350 of JAUHYN010000703.1, forward strand.
CCAAGCTGTTCGGGTTCACGCGGAACGCGGTCTCGAGCTCCGCGATCGCCTGACTGCGATTTGCGTCGTCGAGGTCGAGGCCCGCGAGCTCGACCTTGGCGGCGAGCAACCCGGGGTTGCTGCGGAGCGCCGACTTGAACTCGGTGCGGGCCTTGTCGATCTGACGCTGCTTCACGTACGCGCGCGCGAGCAGGAGCGAGCCGAGGGCGCTGCCGCGCTCGACCGCCTGCATCTTGGTGGTCGCGTCGATCGCGGTGGCGGCGTCGCCGCGGTCGAGGGCGAGCTGCGCGCGGTACAACAACGCCGCGACGTTCGAGCCGTCGATGCGGAGCGCGCGCTCCACCGCGGTCTTCGCCTGGGCGACGTCCGCCGTGTGGTAGTAGAGGATGCCCATCGACGAGCTCGCGACCGACGCGTTGCGCTCCTCCGTCGCCGAGCGACGGAACTGGTCGATCGCCTCCTTCACGGCGACGTCGAGCCAAGACAAGAGTCCCTTCCGCGCGCGTGAACTCGCCTCCTCCGGATCGATCTCCGCCGCCTGACGCATCGACGCGTAGGCCTGCGGGGACGCCCCCATCGACAGGAACACCCCCGAGAGGATCCCGCGCAGCCGCGGGTCCCGCGGGTCGTTCTGCACCGCCATCTCGAGGCTCTTCACCGCCGACTCCCGCGCGCCCTGCGCGACGTACGCGCGCGCCTGCAGCACCAACGCCGCCGGCTCGCCGGGGCGAGACGAGAGCGCGCGCCGCGCGTACGCGTGCGCCGTCGTCGCCGAGTTCGTGAACAGCGCCGCCTCGCCGCGGACGAGGAGCGCCACGGCGTCCTTCGGCGCGTACGACAATGCCTTGTCCGCGAGCTGCACCGCCCGGTCCGCGCGGCGCCGCGCGAGCTCCGCGCGCGCCCATCCGCCGTACGCCGTCGCCGCGCGCGCCCCGTACATCGGGCGGTCCTGCGTCGCCGCGTCGTAGGCGCGGATCGCCTGCGTGGCCTGCCGCTGCTCCATCATCAACTCTGCGAGCGCGATGAACGCGGCTTGCTTGTCGCCTTCGAGCTTCGTCGCCTTCGTGTACTCGGCCTCCGCCTGATCCACCATCGCGAGCTCCCGGTAGATGTCACCGAGATCGCGGTGGACCGCCGCGTTGTCCGGATCCACTTCGAGGCGCTTCTCGAGCGTGTCGATCGCCGTCGCGTAGTGCCCGACGCGCGCGTTCGCCTGCGCGAGGAACCGCTCCGCGCGACGCAGCTCCGGACGATACCGGTGCGCCGCCGACGCCTCCGAGATCGCGAGCTGCACGTTGCCCTCGAGGTAGCACCCCGCGAGCAACAGCCGCGCGCGCGCGTCCGTCGAGTTCTTCCCGATCGCCTTGTCGGCGTTCGCGCGGCACCCGTGCAGGTCGCCCTTCGCCAACGACACCGCGCCCAACGCGCGATACCCGTCCGGCAGATCCGGCGCGAGCTCGATCGCATACTGCGCCGCCGCCTCCGCGACCCGACGCTCCTTCAGCGCCGCGCTGTCGAACCGCCACACCGCGAGGTTCTCGACGTAGCCCGCGATCGCGCGCGCGTCCGACTCGTCGAGTAACAACGCACGCTCGTACGCCTGCTCGGCCTGCTGGTAGCCGTTCCAGGTGTCCTCGAGGTGGCGCGTCCGCGCCGTCACGAGGTGCTCGTCCGCCGTCCCGCTCACGTCGGGGTGCGCGAGCCGCCAGTTCGCGACGTATCGCTTGAGTGGATTCGGCCCCGTCGGTCCGATCGCCGAAGGCCCCGCCACGATCCCCTGGTAGATGCGCTCGATCAGCTCGCGCTGCGTGTACGCGAAGAACCCGAGGCCACCGATCACCGCGAGCACGATCAGCGGCGTCACGATGCGCGACAGATCCATCGACCGCCGCGGTGCCGCGTAGCTCCCCTTCGGCGCGACCGAGACCTGCCCGCCCACCGAGAGACTCGCGAGGTACGCGATCTCTTTGAAGCGCCCGATCGGCGCGAAGTTGATCCCGTCGTTCGAAAAGTCCGCCGACGGTGGGATCTCCTGCGAGCGCACGCGCGCGCGCACGTCCTCCAACGTCATCGGGCCCTCGGTTCGCCCGTCCGGCGTGCGCACGTGCCAGCTCGCGACGGCCGGCGCGCCCGCGCCGTCGTCAATGTCGGCGCTGCGCCGGTCGCGCTGGTGCAGCTCGCAGAGCCCGATCACCTTGTCGAACTCGTCGGTGAGCGGCGTGCCGCAGACCTGACACGAGGCGTCCGGCTCGTCGTACGCTTGCCCACCCCCGCTGGTCATCCCCGGCGGCGGCGGTGGGATCGATCCGCTGTCGTGCGGCATCGAGAGATCCGACGCGAGCGAACCCGACCCCGATGGGGGCGGCGGCGACGACGGGAACGCCGCCGGGATCGTGGGCTCACCGCCCCCGAACGGCGACGCACCCCCGAACGGCGACGCGCCGAACGGCGACTGCCCCCCTCCCGGCGGACCGCCGAAGGGCGAAGAGAAGTCGTTGTCCCCGATCCGCCCCGGCGCCGAAGCCGGGGGCGGGGGTGGCGGGGGCGGCGATGCCGCCGCCGCGTCTCCGCGCTTCACCAGTT
>JAUHYN010000704.1 GCA_030426505.1 bacterium
AGCCGGTGCATCTGCGCGACCGTCCGCACGTGGACCGCCGAACCGTCGGGGAGGTACGCCACGGCCGGAGGCCGCGGGCCCTGGTTCGGGCCCGGCTGGTTGCGCCCGTTCCAGCGATCGTGCGGCGGGTGCTGGATCATCGGTTTGTCGAAGCGGCGATTGAGCAAGTACGGGAGGTGCTCGGGCGACGCGAGCGGCAACAGGAAGTCGTACATCCCGTGCAGGTCGTAGTCGGCGTGGAAGCGGCGCCCCTCCGAGTCGCGGACGACGAAGCCCTCGTCGGCGGGCGCGACCGTGAAGCCGTCACGCTCGAGCTCGGCGACGGCGGCGGCGTGGGCCTCGGGCGACGCGTAGTCCGCGGGCGCGCAGGTGACGAGGCCCGCCCACGGGCCGTCCTTTTCGGTCTTCGCCTTGATCTCGCGCGGCTTGGGACGCACGTCGTAGTCGTCGCGGTAGGTGAGCGACGCGGGATTCGAGTCGCGCACGACGATCAGCTGCCCGCTCTCCGTGGCCATCCTGCGGAAGGCGCCGTCGTCGCGCGGCGCGATGCCCGTCGAGCGTGGGCCCGGCGCCTTCGGGAACTCGGCGAGGACCTTCGGGACCAGCCACTCGAGCGCTTCGTCGAGGAGCTTGGTGTACGACGAAGGGTCGAGCGTGACTTGGGTGTCGTAGACATCGGGGACCGTGATGGGCGCGCCGACGATGCCCTCGGAGAGCTCGCCGCTCGCGAGATCTTGCCGGCGGAACGTCGCTGTCACGTCCGTCGGCCCGATGTTCATCCGGGACCCCACGACGCCGAGGATACCCAATCTTCGACGGCGCTGCGCGTCCGACGGATCACTGCTGCCCGCAGGCGCCTTCGGCCGCGAGGCCGGGCGCGCAGACGCGCCCTCGGTACAGGAAAACCTCTTCACCCGTCGCCACGATGACGTCCCCGACGCCGTCACCGTCGACGTCCGCGCCCGCGACGCTGGTCACGTCGCCCGCGAAGACGTCGACCTGGACCTCCTGCATCGTGCCCCGGTCCACGAAGTCGAAGTACCTCAGGCCGAGGGGCCCCGCGTAGGCGATCTCCCGAGCAGCGTCGCCATCGGCGTCGACGAACGCGACGTCGATCGTGCCGCGCGGCACCGCGTCGATCACGAACGTGTCGACGCTGTCCTCGAAGCCGTCGCCTCGCCCCCACCGGACGGCGAGGCTCGCGGGGTCGTCCGGCGGTCCCGCCATGGCGCTCATCGCTTGGCGCGGATCGAGCGTGACGATGACGTCGACCGCGCCGTCGCCGTCGATGTCGCCGACGAGCATCGAGGTCGGCGTGACCGTCGTCCGCATGATCCGGGGCGCGTCACAGGTCATGCCGTCGTCGGTGAAGCGGTAGACGAAGAGCCCGTAGCCGCGCTCCATGAGCATGCCGTTGGTCGGTCCGTAGAGTTGATGGACGAGCAGCTCGTCGCGTCCGTCACCGTCGAGATCGTGCGCCGCCGCCGAGAGGAAGCCGCCGGGGGGGATCATGCACGGCCCTTCGAGCGGCGTCTGTTCGTCGCGGACGGTGCTCGCGCCGACCTCGCCGTCCCACGACACGAGGCGCAGCGAGGACGGCCCCGTCATTCGGACGGGATCGACCATGGCGAGATCCAGCGCGGCGCCCCCCGTGAAGCGCCCGGCGGCGACCGAGGGCCGGCCGGGGCCGCGCGAGAGGACCGACGCCATTCGGCGTGAGCTCCCGCCGATCAGCTGAACGAGGAGGTCCGTCTCGGACTGCGGCGGCCGCACCGTGATGACCAGATCGTCGATCGCGTCGTCGCCGAGCCGCGCGCGAGCGATACCCGCCACGCCATCGAGCTTCGCCATGACGACGCGCTCGGTGGGCACCGCCTGCCGACCGCTGAAGAGGACGGCGACGGTGTCGCGGCCCTCGAGGATCGCGAGGTCAGTCGACAGGTCCCCGTCGAAGTCGCCGGCGATGACGTCGGTCGGGCCGGTGACGGTCGGAGCGGACAGCGGGTTGTAGAGCCCGGGCGCATACGCGAGGAGGATGTCGATCGCGTTGGGCTGGATCGCCGCCACGTCGAGGAGCCCGTCGCCGTTCAGGTCCGTGACCGTCGCGCCTCTCCACGGGGGGTTGTTGTAGAGCGTCGGCACGGTGAGATCGCCGGAGGACGAGAGGAACAGGCCGGAGCGATTCACGAAGTCGGCGCGTCCGTCGCCGTCGAGGTCCACGACGTGATCGAGGACCGGTTCACCCGACAGCGCCATGCCGCAGTTCGTACACCGCGAGACAGCGTCGAGATCCGGCCGTCGCTCGAGGGGCCCGAAGGAACCATCCGTCGCGCGCGTCGCGACGACGATGCCGGACTGCGGTCGATTCATCTGGCCTCGAAGCGAGACCGTCGCGATCAGCTCGGTTCGACCGTCGCCGTCGAGGTCGGCGATCCACGTGCCCCCCGCGCCGATCGAGGCGCCTCCCGTGATGGGGATGGTCTGCACGAGATCGATGCGACACGCGCCCTCCGTGTCGTCGTCGCAGTCGACGCGGACGAGCTGCACCTGACGGTCGCCGCGCCCCGCGAGCACCATCTCACCCACGGCGACGGTGGATCCGACCACGTCCGCGATCGCGAGCCGCCCGAGGAGCGGTCGGCTCACCGACGCCGTCGCGACCTCGGGCGCGAGCGTCGTCGGGTGCCCGTAGACCTCGAGGTCGAAGGTCGCGCCGTCGCGCGCGAGGACGAGCTGATGCGCTTCGGCGCCCTGCGAAGCGACGACCGGGAGCACGCGGACCTGCGCGTCGGACTCCTCCTGCACGAACGGGATGGTGACCGGGAGCAGGCGCTGCGTCTCGGACCCGCGGAACAGTTGCACGCCGAGGACGGTCGGGATCACGAGATCCGCGCGCCCGTCGGGGTCGAGGTACGCGATGCTCGCGTCGCTCTCGACCGCGGTGATCGGCGTGGTGTTCTGGCGGCTCAGCGGCGCGAAGTGTTCGCCGAAGCCGACCGAGACGGTGGTGCTCGCGAGGACGACGACGTCGTCGTAGCCGTCGCCGTCGACGTCCCCGGTGTGGAGCGCAGTCCCGACCATCGGAGCCACGGTCCGCACGTCGAACCCGCCGGAGGCCGCGCGACACACGCGGTCGATCCCGCACTGCCAGCCCGGAGGGCACCCGCGGTCCGACATGCAGACGAAGCGGCAGGCCTCATTCGTCCCGGGCGCGCCGCACCGCAGGGTTCGGCACTGGTCGCCGGCCTCCCCCGCGCCGCACACCACGCCCGGGTCGCCGTCGCAGTACTCGTTGGCGAGCGGCTCGACGATGTTGTTGCCGCAGAGCCCCTCGACGATCGGTTCGAAGTCCTGGCAGCCCGCCAGGGCGAGCAGGCCGGTGAGGCCGAGGGTCCGCGCGTACATATCCAACGTGTGACGCGTCGTTCGAGCCCGAGACCCGCAGAAAAAAGTTCGGCAGCGATTCAAAACGCGACCCCGGCGCCCGCGGGACCGGCGACGAGGGTCGACGCCGCGGCGTCCGGGTCGTCCGAGACCCAGAGGAACGCCGCCGTCCCCAGCGCGACGACCCCGACCGCGGCGAGCGCGATCGTCGCACGCGCGCTGGTGTCACGGTCGGAGATCCGCTCGGAGTAACGCGCGCCGTCGTCGACCGTCGCGTTCCCGGCGGCGATTCGGCGTTCGAGCTCGGAGGCGTCCGACTCGGCCACGAGCGCGCCGCGGAGCGTGAAGACACTCGTCACGAGGCTCGCGGTGCCGACGCCGAGCGCGACCCACGCGCCGAGGCGCTGCGTGCTCAGCGACAGGTCCACCTCCACCTCGGCGCTGCTCCCGCTCCCGACCTCGAGGCGCCGGACGAACGGATCGCGGCCGTCGTCGATGACCGAGAGGACGTGCGAGCCGGGCGATACGGCGAGCGGTTCGGCCAACGGCGCGCGACCGACGACGCGACCGTCGATGCCGACGCGCGCGCCTTCGGGCGCGTACACCGTGACGCGCCCCGGCGTCGGCGACAGCTCGGGGTTCAGGGCCGTCACGCCCTCCTCGACCGCGACCGTGTCCAGCGTGACGGACTCGTAGCCGGGCGCTTCCACGAAGACGCGGTGCGGGCCGGGTTCGACGATGAAGCCCGCGGGGATCGGCGTGGGCTCGCCGTCGTCGACCCGCGCGGTCGCCTCCTCGACGTTCGCCGCGACGATGATGCGCGCCTGCGGTGCGGAGTCTTCCAGCGCGTCCTCGTTGCTGCGCTCGCGCTCGTAGATAGGCGTGAGCGTCGCGAGGTGTTGAGCCGCGTGGTTGCGACGCGATCCCCCCGGGGCGGCCTCGAGGTACTCGCGATAGAGAACGACGGCGCGATCGAGGTGTTCGGGTCCGCGGTCCACGAAGTACTGGAGTCGGTGCGCCTGCGCCGCGGAGAAGATCGCCGCGGGGCGCCGCTCGATCGTCAGCACCTCTTCGAACGCGTTGATCGCGACCTGGTACTGACCTTGGCGATAGGCCTCGCTGCCCGCGCGATAGAGATCGCGCGCGCGGTCGGCGGGCGTCGCGGCGAGCGCGACGAGGAGGACGATCGAGCCGACCATCGCTAGGGGCCTCCCGCCGTGTCCCACGGCTCGAGATCGTTGAGGTCCGGCGCGCCGCGCGGCGCCTTCACGGGTTCGAGGCGCGGCGTGACGACCCGATCGCGATCGGGGACCACGCGGAGCGACCGCGCCTGGAAGCCCTTCGCGACGACGCGTAGCGTGACGGCGCGGCGACCGCGCGCGAGCTCCACCGCGCCCGGGCCGCGGCGGAGGAGCTCCCCATCGAACTCGACGCGCGCGTCGTCGGGGAGGCCGCGGAGTTCGACGCGGACGGGTGACCTCGCGGGGGCCGGCTTCTTCGTACCGGGGGCGCCGCCGCGGGCCCCGGCGGCGTT
>JAUHYN010000705.1 GCA_030426505.1 bacterium
CGAAGAAGTAGAACCGCGTGAAGCTGAAGACCTTGCTCGCCTCGTCCTCGGTGAGGAGCACCGCGTCGGCGCGCACGCCGTCCTCCTCGTGGACGAGCGGGAGGATGAACGGGATCGCGCGACTCGCGCGACGCAGTCGCCCGACCAAGTAGGCGCCCTTGTTCCGGAAGAACACCGGGTGCGCGACCTCGATCGCGTCGAACTCGGACTGGAGCCACGCCTTCTCGAGGTGCCGGTCGATCACGTCGGCGACCTTCAGCGCGTCGCGCGCGGCGTCTTCGTACGGCGCCTCGAACGCGTAGGCGTCGAGGATGTCCGTCACGACTTGCTTCGTGTCCTCGGTGCGGAAGAAGCTCTGGTAGATCGGCGTCTCGTCACCGGAGGGGAGGATCTCGTTGTCGAACCAGACGAACTCGATCTCCGGATCCACGCCCGACGTCCGGAACAGCGCCCGCGTCACCGAGTTGAAGAAGGTCTCCGCGAGCTCCTCGTCGCTGCGGTACGCGATGCGCTTCGAGTAGGCGATCTTCACCTCCGTCCACAGCGCGCGATCGTCGACGTCACCCTGGAGGATGGCGTACGCCTCCTGCTTCATCCGCTCCTTCACGGTGCCGTACAGCGCGAGCCGCGCGACGGCGCCCTCCTGCGCGTCCTTCCAAGCGCGGGCCTCGAACCACCCGCGCGCCTTGCGCGTGATGGCGCGGTGTTCGGTGCGGAGGCTGTCCAGCACCGCGATGAGCGCGCTGGTGATCTGTCCGATGCGCGGGTCCTCGAACGTCATCCGCTCGCGAGTTCAACACCCAATCCCGCAGGCGTACAGCGTCAGCTGGTAATCGATCGTACACTGCCCCCGAACACCGGGGCGCTCCAGCTTGTGCTGTACGTTGCTCCGCAGGATCCCGGACGCCGGATCCGAGGTCTCGATCTGCACGACGAGCAACACGAAGGTCGTCTGGTTCGACGCCGGGACGTTCGCGGGCGCGGCCCCGGTGAAGACCATCGGCCGTCGCGTGTCGCGCGTGAGGACGAGCGGATCCACGAAGAAGTTCGACGCCGTGCTCTCCTTGCTGAGCGTGAGCGTGTCCGCCTGCATCTCCAACTCGAGCACGCCGTCCGAGAGACCGGCCTCCGCGGCGCTGCGCATCTCGAACGGCTCGCTGAGCTCCCAGAGATCGTCGGTGCAGATCACCCGCGCGGGCGCGCTCTGGAACACGAGCTGGTAGCGACCCACCAACTCGACTCCGCCGCCGTCGGGCGGCCCGCCGTCCGGCGCGGGCACGTCCGCGCCGCCGTCGCGCCCCGCGTCGTCCGAGACGCTGCCGTCGGGCGCGACGAGGTCACCGAGGAAGACGGTGTCGCCGCACGCGACGAGGGCCCCCGCGATCAGCAGACCGAAGAGGGTAGACGACGGGGAACATCGCGCGGGCGCGCGCAGGATCATTCGAGCAGCGTACCAAAGCTGGCGGCGTGGGAGCTCTGGGGATATCGCGCGACGAACTTCTTCGCGGCGCGACGCGCCTCCTCGGTGCGGCCCGCGTCGGCGAGCGTGCGCACTTCGAGGGCGTCGGCCTCCTCGCGCAGCATCCCGGACGCGAACTGGCTCCGGTAGCGGCGGAGGAACCGCATCGCGCGGTCGTAGCGCTCCGACGAGTGCGCGGCCCGCGCGCGATCCAGCAGGCGGACCTCGGCCTCCAACCCACTCGGCCTCTTGGCCGCCACGCGCTCCGGCTTCTTCGGCTCGGGCGCGGGCGTCTCCACGACGACCTCGGGCTCGACCGGCTCGGGCGCCACCTCCACCTCGGGCTCGGGCGCGACCACCTCGATCGGCGCGGGCGGGGGCGCCGGCGGCGGTTCGGGGCTGCGCGACAGAACGACGCCGAGGGCGACCGTCGCACCGAGGGCCGTCACGAGGCCGATCTTGGTGCCGAGGGCGACCGTGCCGGCCGCCGCCGCGCTCATCGGCGCCGCGGCGACGCCCAGACCGATCGCCACGCGGGCGGCCTGACGCGCGCGGTCACTCGGCACGTCGGCGTCCGACGAGGACAGGAGCCTCTTCGAGAAGTCGTCGTCGCCGTCGATCAGGCGCTCGAGCTCGTCACTCATACGACCTCCGTCCGCTCCAAGGTCGCCCTCAGGCGATCGACTTGGCGTTGGTAGTGTTCGCGCGCTCGGCGCAAGCGCGATGCGACCGTGCCGCTCGGCAGATCGAGGTCTTCGGCGATGGCCGCCATCGTCATGCCCTCCAACTCGAAGAGGACGAAGACGGAGCGCTGGTCCTCCGACATCGTGTCGAGGACCTGATCGAGCAGCTCGCGCGCGCGCAGGCGATCGCTGAGGACGTCCGCGGTCGGGCAGGGATCCTTGACCTCCGCGAGGGCCTCGGACCCGTCGGCGGTGGTGCGGCGGCGCGCGCGGGCGCGGCGGGCGTCGGACGCGACGCGCATGGCGGTGCTGAACAAGAAGGAGCGCTCCTTGCCGATCTCGATGTCGTCCAGGCGACGCGCGGCGACGATGAACACCTCCTGCGCGGCGTCGTCGACCTCGTCAGAGGCCACGCCGAAGCGCCGGAGGGAGCGCCACACCACGTCGTAGTGCTGGTCGAACATCTCTTTCAGCCTCGCGCTGGTCGTCGCTTCCGCCCCCCCGGTCGGCTCCGCGCGCGATCGGATCTCACCTGAGGAATGGTCCCAGGGGGTCGACTTGATCACCAAAAGATCACTCCCACCCCGGATTGTAACCCGCCGGCGACGGCCGAGGCTCGGTGGAGTGTCTGATCCGGCCGCGCCGCGAACCGATCGCGGACCAGGGGGAGCTCCAGCTTCGCGCTCAACTCGATGAACACCCACGGCGTCAGGAACCAGGCCCCCCGCCCCCGCACCCCCACGGCGGCGAACCCGCGCGCGGCTTCGGTCGCCTGGGCGAGCCCCTGACCGGACGCCCCGAGCCAACCGACCACCAGGTGCGCGCAGGGCTCGAGCTTCCAGGGGCCCTCCGCGAACGTCCACGGGCACGCGTCGAGCGCGGCGGCGACCAGCGTGAACCGCGCGAGGTCGTCGTCGGTGGTCCTCCGCCCCCACCGCAACCCCGCACGCACCACGGGACCCGCGATGCCCCGATCCACCGCACCGTACGCGACCTCGATCGGCACCGACACCGCGATCGCCGGGAGCGTACCCGCGTCCGCCGCGAGGCCGGTCGCCACGGCCCACCTCGACGGCTCGCCACGCGTCACATTCGCGGCACGCGACCGCAAGACAGGTTGCACGTCCTGGAACGGCGGCGACGCATTGGGCGGCGGAGACGGCGCTTCGGGCGGGCTGCGCAGGACGATCGACGCGATCAAGGCGAGCGCGGACACGACCTCGTCACACACGGCGCCCGAGACCCGGCGCGGCTTGAACGTATGCGCGCCCTCGCGGACGACGAGCTCACCCGCGAACGTCCCGGTCGATGACGTCCGCACCTCGATCTGCAACGACTGCGGCGCGGGGGCGTCGAGCGGGATGTCCGGGACGCGGCGCTGCACGGCGCGCGCGAACGACTGTTCGTCGGGACAGGTCTTTGGCGCCGCGTAGATCAGGCGTGGCACTTCGGTCGTTTGACCGACCCCGAGCAGCGCCACCAAAAAGATCACGCTTTTTCTGTAGCGCGCTCTTTTTTGGGGATCAAAACCTCGGCCGCGCGCCATCGCTTCAGTGGAGTGTGATGGTTTCTGTTCCCCGCGGCTCGCCGTGGTGGATCGCATCTCCTTCAAGCGTGCGAAGCATCCAAGGGGGTGCGGTGGTCGCGTCGCCCCGCGATCACCGCATACCCCGCGGAACTTTCCCCCCTCCTCTCTGCTAGATTCCGCAGCGTGAGCCGCGAACGGGTCAGAGCGTGGGCCGCCGCCGTCGCGTGGGCGGTCGCGATCTTCTGCACCGTCCCGCTCGCGCGTTCGGTCCAGCGCTGGGTCGACGCCACGGTCGGGCGCAGCGCTTTCACCGTCGTGGTGCTGGCCTCGGGCCTCGTGGCGGTCCTCGTCGCGATCCGAGCCATCCGGCGCGCGCGCATCGCCTGGACGGGCTACGCCTGGCTCGCCGCGAGCGCCGCGGCCTACACGGCGTACACGCTCGGACTGGACGCCTCCCCCGAAGAGTCATTCCACTTCGTCGAGTACGGCGTGCTCGCCTTCCTCCTGTTCCGCGCGCTGTCGAGCGGCGGCGACGCCGAGCTGATCGACTACGGGACGACCTTCCTCCTCGGCGCGTCGGTCGGCGTGATCGACGAAGGGATCCAGTGGCTCATCCCCGAGCGCGTCTGGGACCTCCGCGACATCGGGCTCAACGCGCTCGGCGTCGCGATCGTCATCGTGCCGATCGCGTTCGGCGTCCGACCGGCGCACGTGAAGCGAACCCTCACGCGCCGAGGGCTGCTCCGCTTCACGCGCGCGTACTTCCTCTTCCTCGCGCTTCTGGGTCCGTGCCTCCTCAACACACCGGAGCGCATCACGGCGTACGCGTCGCGCGTGCCGGGGCTCGGCTACCTCCTCGACAACGAGAGCCTCATGATCCAGTACGGCTACCTCTACGACGACCCGGACATCGGCGTCTTCCGTTCGCGCTTCGATCCCGAGTCACTCGCCGAGACCGACAAGCGCCGCGCCACCGAGGCCGCGAAGATCCTCGACCAGTACAAGGAGGGCAAAGACTACGGCCCGTTCCTGAAGGTCTACACGGCGCGCAAGGATCCGTTCGTCCACGAGGCGCGCGTCCACCTCGCCGCGACTCTCCATGCTGTCTCGCAGTCGCGGCGTGCCCCGCACGCGAAGCACTGTCCGCTCCGCGTCTGCGCGCGCCATCCGACTGGAGCCCGAGCTACGCATCCCCCGCGCCAAACTAAGCCGTCCGCGACCGGCTCGGCAAGGGCGAATTCGGTTGC
>JAUHYN010000706.1 GCA_030426505.1 bacterium
ACGCCTTCGTCGTGATGTCGAAGTAGCCGTCCTCGAAGTGCGGCGCATCGTCGCTCTCCGGGTCGTTCACGTAGTACGCGAGCGACTCGTACTCGACGCCGCCGAACACGCCGAGCTGCGACAGCGTGTCGTAGTCGTACGTGTCGGTGGCCTTGTTCTTCGACCAGTCGACGCGCATGAACGTGCGCTCGTACCAGGGGCGGTCGGTCGTGTTCTCTTCGCGCACATTCATCCGCTCGCCCGTGATCGGGTTGTAGGCGTTGCGGATGTCGAAGTGGCTGAGGATGTCGAAGGCCGCGACGACGATGCCGTCGGACGAAGCCGCGCCAGCGCCCTTGCCGTCGGAGTTGTCGATGCGCTCGTAGGTGAGGCGCGCGATCAGGAGGTCTTCCTGGATGACCCACTTGATGCGCGAGACCGGCTGCGCGTACGTCGACGTGAACAGGCCGCTCTGCGACGCGCCGTAGCCGACGTCGATCAGCGTGCCCTGGTAGTAGAACTCGGGGTCGTCAGAGGGATCTTGGAGCTTCTCTCCGACGAAGAAGCTCTTCTCGAGCGCGTTCGGTTGCGTCCGATCGATCGGCGCGCGTTGTTCGGCGCACGCGGAGGCGAGCGCGAGAGTACAGGCGATTGGCGTGAGCTTTCGAATCATCATGTTGGGTCGTTCCATTCGAGCGAAGGACGCACGACGACGACGCGAGGAGCCGCCACGGGCGAACCCGTGCGCTCCTCGCCGGCGTGGCACGCCTCAGCGGTGGTGATCACATGAGCAACCGGCGTGCCAGGTGCCGAAAGGGGAGGGCGGAGTGCGCTGAAGGCTCCGAATTCCCGCTTTGGAACGCGTTCATACGATTCGGTCGGTAGTGTTCGAAACGTGACGGACCCAGATAGGATCCTCACGACGTGCGCTCCGCTCGCTTCGCCGGACTCCTGGTCGCGCTCGCGGGGTGCGGATCGCCGATCGATCTGACGCTCGATCCTCCTCGAGGGACCCGCTCCGCGCTCGTCGTTACGCCGCTCGAACCCGCGGGGATCCGCGTCCACGCCTACGACTTCGAAGGGATGCTCGAGCCGTTCGAGTTCGAGGGTCGCGACGACGACGAGGTGTTCGCGCTCTACTACGAGGCGTCACTCGCGCAGCTGGGGATCGATCCCGGTCGCCAATCCGATCTCGTGGAGGGCCGGCCCGCGCCGACCCCCGACGCCGCCGCAGTGACGACGATCGCGAGCGGTCGGTGGGTGTCGGCCGACGAGGAGGAGGCTTCGCGCGGCGTCGAGGTCCCCCGCATCGAGAGCGCGGAGTGCTCCGCGCGGGGCGGGTGCTGGGTCGTCGACCGCTGCGCCTTCGAGTGCGACATCACCGAACCCGACCCGCCGAGGCCCCCGGACCTCCCGCGCCACCCCGCGTTCGTCGCGACCGCCACCGTCAACGTCTGCGGCGAAGTGGTGGAGGCGCCGCGCGCCGAGGTCGCCGCGTGCCCGTCCGGCCGCCGTACTTGGGACGGTTCGTGTGTCGAGTCCGGGCCCTGCCCCGTGGGGCCCTACGCCGACGGCGCGTTCGATCACTTCGCGGACGACGACACCACGCTCCAAGTCGCGCTCGCGGCGGCCTCCGACGGCGAGACCATCGCGCTCGCGAAGGGCACCTACGGCGCGATCTCCACGGACCGTCGCGTCTCGATCGTCGGGGCGTGCGCATCCGAGACGATCGTCGGCGCGGTCCGCGGCCAGGGCCACGCGATCGAGCTCCTCCGCGGCGGGGAAGTGCGCGGGCTGACCGTCGACACGCCCGACCTCGAAGGCGCGGCGCTCATCTCCACGGGACCGTTCGCGGGGCGCGACCTCGTCGTGCGGGGAGACATCGCGGCCGTTCGTTTGAATGGAAGCGGCCCCGTGCGCCTCGAGGACTCCGAGATCTCGGCCGAGACCGTTGGCGTCATCACCGACACCTCGAGCGCGACGGTCGACGGCGTCACGATCCGCGCGTTCCGTGGGCTCCGCTGCGCGAGCGGTGGCGTCGTCGCGCGCGAGCTGCTCGTCGCCGACGCCGACGAAGGCGTCTGGGTGCAGAGCGGCTGCGTCGCCGACCTCGCCCGACTCCACACGTCCACGTCTTCGGTCGGCGTCTGGGTGGAGGGACGCGCAGCGATCGACGACCTCCGCGCCGAGGGCGGGCAGGGCTTCTTCTTCGCGCGCGAGTCCCTGGGCGGCGCGCGCGGTGTGACCTTCACCGGGCGGAACCTCGGCTACTCGGCGGGGCAGGGGATCGTGCTCGCCGATCTCGTCGGCCACGTGAGCGGACGCGGCGTCACGATGTTCCGCAACGGCGTCGGCTCGGTCGCGCGGGTCTACCTGGACGGCACCGGGATCTTCGCGCTCGATCTCGACGCGGGCCGCTGGATGGCGGACAGCCTCTGCGCGGTGGGGCTCGACGGGACGCCCGTGGTGCGGGTGAACGGCGTGGTGTTCGCGCTCTCCAGGCTCGCGATCCACGACACGCGGAAGAACAACGCGATCGAGCTCCTCAACGACGCCCAGGTCGGCACGTTGACCGACGTCCTCATCGATGGTGTCCCGCAAGGTGGCTTGCTCCTCGGTCCGCGCACGGGCGTCCACGTGCAGCGCCTCCACATCCGCCGGCCCACGGCGGGCGAGGTGCCGAGCAGCGAGGACGGGCTCTACCCGACCTTCATCGACGTCGACGTCGGGAGCTCGGAGGGGCTCACGCCGCCGACCTTCGAGGACGTCGTGCTGGAGTCCGCGGAGTCGGACCCCTTGTTCGTCGGGATGCACGTCCGCGTGAGCACGAATCCCCCCACGATGCGTCGGTTCCGGATGGATCTGCCGTTCTCGGCCGCCGTGCGCGTCAGTCACGGCGGTGGAGGCGTCACGCTGGAGGAAGGCACGATCACGTCGAGCGACCTCGCGATCGGCTGTACGGTCACGGAGAGCGAGGTGACGCTGGACCGCGTACGCATCGCGAGCGGCGTCGTGTTCGACGATCGCGTGTGTCTCCCGATCCGACCGTGACGACCGCGACCTGGGTAGGTATGGTCCGCGCGTGATTGGACCCTATGGCGGCCATCTCGTCGATGGCCTCGTGACGCCCGACCAAGCTCAGCTCCTCAAGGACGCCTCGCGTGATTGGCCGTCGTGGACGCTGACCCCCCGCCAGATCTGCGATCTCGAGCTGCTGCTGAACGGCGGCTTCTCTCCGTTGGATGGCTTCATGAAGCAGGCCGACTACGACGGCGTCGTCGAGAAGATGCGCCTCGCGAGCGGCGTGTTGTGGCCGATGCCCATCACGCTCGACGTGCCCGAGGCGATCGCGGAGAAGCTCGAGGTCGGCGGCTCGTTGGTGCTGCGCGACGTCGAAGGCGTGATGCTCGCGGCGCTCGAGGTCGAAGACGTGTATCGCCCGGACCGCACGAAGGAGGCGCAAGAGGTCTTCGGTACGACCAACGTCGAGCACCCCGGCGTGCGCCACCTGATGGAGGCGACGCACCCGGTCTACGTGGGTGGTCGTCTGCGTGGCGTGCAACTCCCCTTGCACCACGACTTCACGGACCGCCGGCACACGCCGCGTGAGCTGCGCAAGCGGCTCGAGCTCAACGGCTGGTCGGACGTCGTGGCGTTCCAGACGCGCAACCCGATGCACCGCGCGCACGCCGAGCTGACGATGCGCGCGAGCGCCGAGCAGGACGCGAAGCTGTTGATCCACCCGGTGGTCGGCGTGACCAAGCCGGGCGACGTCGATCACTTCACGCGCGTGCGTTGCTACGAGGCGATCCTCGGCAACTACCCGCAGGGCGAAGCGGACCTCTCGCTGCTCCCGCTCGCGATGCGCATGGGCGGTCCGCGCGAGTGCCTCTGGCACGCGATCATCCGTCGCAACTACGGCGCGAATCACTTGATCGTCGGGCGCGACCACGCGGGGCCGGGTTCGGATTCCGACGGCAACCCGTTCTACGGACCGTACGACGCGCAAGCGATGCTGAAGGAACACGCCGAGGAGATCGGCGTGAAGATGGTGCCGTTCCGCCTGATGGTGTTCCTCGAAGAGGAGAAGACGTACGCGCCGATCGACGAGGTTCCGAAGGACAAGAAGTACCTCACGATCTCCGGCACGCAACTGCGTCAGCGGCTCGCGGACGGCGACGAGATCCCGGAGTGGTTCACGTTCCCGTCGGTCGCCGAAGAGCTGAAGCGCAGTCACCCGCCGCGCGCCGAGCGCGGCCTTACGGTGTTCTTCACGGGGCTGTCCGGCGCGGGTAAGTCGACCGTGGCGAACGTGCTGACGATGCGGCTGCTCGAACACGGCGGTCGCAGCGTGACGTTGCTCGACGGCGACATCGTGCGCACGAACCTCTCGAAGGAGCTCGGCTTCTCGAAGGAGCACCGTGACATCAACATCCGGCGCATCGGGTTCGTCGCGTCGGAGATCACGAAGGCCGGCGGCATCGCGGTGTGCGCGCCGATCGCGCCGTACGACGCCACGCGCAAGGAAGTGCGCGCGATGGTCGAGGCGTACGGGAACTACGTGCTGGTCCACGTGGCGACGCCGCTCGAGATCTGCGAGGAGCGCGATCGCAAGGGCCTGTACGCGAAGGCGCGGGCGGGCATCATCAAGGAGTTCACCGGGATCTCGGATCCGTACGAGGCCCCGGCGGACGCGGAGATCGTGCTCGACACGTCCGGGATCTCACCGGCGGATGCGGGAGACCGCATCTGGTCCTATCTCGCGCAGCAGGGCTACGTCTGAGTCCTTACTCGGCCGGTAAGGGGCGCGTCGGCGTGGCATGACGGCCGACGCGCGCGCGGTGGCAGCGACGCTCGCGCGCCTGTATGCTCGCCCTTCGAGGTCGGGACGCCGCTCTGCGCGCGAACCGGCTGTTCAGCCGTCGAACGGAGC
>JAUHYN010000707.1 GCA_030426505.1 bacterium
GCGACTCGGTCGTGCGCTGATCGATCGTCGCGAGCCGCGAGCGCGCCCGATCGCGGACGGCGATGATGACGCGCTCCTCGATCTTGCGCTTCGTGAGCGCGGTGTCGAACTCCTTCAGCGCGGCCTCGGCGTACGCGTCCTCTCCGGCGTTCGCGTAGGCGAGCGCGAGGTTGCCGTACAGCTGCGCGAGCCGCGACTCGAGCTCGTTCTTCTTCGCGTACTGGATCGCGCGGCGGGTCGCCATCGCGCTGATCGCGGGTTCGTCCGCCCAGATCGCGCTGCGCCCGAACCGCTCCCAGAAGATCGACTCCGCGATCGGATCGTAGAAGCGGTATCCGAGCCGCCACATCTCCACGAAGCGATCGAACGCGAGCCGCATGTTCGCGACGTCCTGCGTGGCCTCCGCCAACACGTAGTGTGCGTTGCCGAGGTTCAAGAGGATCTCCGCCTCCACCTCGGGCGCCGTCGACTCGGGGTTGAGGCGGAGCGCGGTCTTGTAGTCCTCGAGCGCGAGCTCGAGCTCGCCCTGCTGCCCGATCTCGACGTCGAGCAGGCCGCCGAGCATCTGGCCGATCCGCTGGGTCACCTCGCGGACGATGGTCTTGAACAGGCCCGGCGAGGACTCGCGGCGCTCTCGGAGCCACCCGCGCGTGACGTACGCGTTGGGGAGTTGGGGGTTCAGGCGGATCGCCTCGTCGATCTCGTCCCACGCGTCGCCCAGCTTCGGCGGGTCGGTCCACGTGAGCGCGAGGCCGTACGCGTAGCGCGCGATGGGCGTGCCCGACGACGCCTCCGCGCGGGCCTTCGCCTCCGCGAGCGCCTCGTCGATCCGGCCGAGCTGCGCGCTCAGCGCGAGGTAGCGCCGGTGCGCCTTCACCTGCGTGATGTCGTTCTCGATCACGCTCGCGTACGCGGCGAGCGCGGCCGCGAGGTTGCCGCGGTCCTCCTCCGCCTGCGCGCGCTCGAGGTTGACCCGCGTGATCGCTTCGCGGGCCCGCGCCCCGAAGCCCGGGAGGTCCGAGTACTTCGCGCGCAGCTCGCGCCAGCCGCGCGAGGCCTCGTCCCGGGCTCCGCGGCGCTCGTTGATCTCGTGCAAGCGGACCATCGCACGCGCCGCTCCGAGGCGATCCGTCTGGGACGCGTCGACGATGCGCTGGTACTCCAACGCGGCGGCGTCGAGCGCCTCGTGGGCCTCGAGGAGTCGCGCGAGCCGCCAGCGCGCTTCGCTCCGAACCGGCGACCCGCCGTAGCGAGGGATGATCCGTCGGAGCGCGTCGACCTGCTCCTTCCAGTCCTCGCCCACGCCGAGGTCTTCGAGGTGCGCGTCGACGATGCTGCGCGACGCCTCCTTCACGATCTCGATCTCCTCCGGCCACCGCTCGAGCACGCGCCGATACGCCTCTCCGATCGCGCGCGTGTCGTGCGCGATCTGGAGGAGCTCGATACGCCTCAGCGCGGCGCGCGCGGCGGAGAACGTCTGGTCGGGGTGCTCGGTGACGACCTGGTCGAACGCCTCGATCGCGAGGACACGACGCCCGCGCGCCACCATCATCTCCGCGAGCTCGAGGTTGACCCGCGCGACGACGCGCTCGGACCACGCGCAGTCGGCGCGGATCTTCAGGAGCGTGCGCTCCGTCTTCTCGATGACGGTCGCGCGCTCGTCGCCCGCGCGTATCCGGCGGCGGTGTTCGATCGCCGCCAGCTCCGTCCGCGCGAGCCCGGCGAGCTGCGCCTCGACCGTGTTGGGCGCCGCCTGGCGCGTGTAAGAGAACACGCGGTCGAACGCCGGCCGCGCGAGGTCGTCGCGCTCCTGCGAGAGGTGGAGGTTCGCGATGCGCAAGCTGACTTGCGCGCGAAAGAGGTCGGACTCGGACCGCGCCTCGGCGAGGCGGAACACGAACCAGCGCGTGCGCGGATCTTCCACCGTGTCCGCGAGCGCGAGGTACCGCTCGGGGTCCTCGTAGGGCGGGAACATCCCGTCGATCGGGAAGCGCACGATGTCCTGCTGATCGCTGCCACGCGCGACGTAGAGCCAACCGTCGTCGGCGGTCGGGAACAGCTCGTCGTCACTGCCGTCCGTGAGGGGACGCGGGCGCGGCACATCGACGCGCCCCGCGAAGAGCGCCGCGAGGTCGACGTCGATGCGCCACACGCTCGCGTGGTCGGCGGCGTCGTGTACGCCGTCGCGGTTGTCGTCGTCCGGGAAGCGGACGTAGACGATGCCGGCGCGCTCGGGCGCGGCGAGGTGGCGCGTGGGGATGAACGCCGCGAAGCCCTCCGGCGCCTCGCCCAACGTCAGCGCGACCGTCGCGCCGGAGGCGAGGTCGAGCGCGACGAGGCGCGGGTAGCGCTCCGGCTGCGTGTAGACGAGGTACTTCCCGTCCGGCGACACCGCGGGATCGAAGCCCCAGCCGGGCGACACCCGCGTGACCTCCTTGGTGTCCACGTCGACCTTCGCGATGTGTTCACGCTGGATGCCGAGCGCCGCGGTGAAGTAGATCGTCTCGCCGGTCGGGCTCCACACCGGCTGCCGGTCGTGGGTGCGCTCGTCGGTGACGCGCTCGAGATCGCTCTCGTCGTTCGCGTCGGAGATGAAGATGTCGCCCTTCGCGTCGAGGCGGCGGGTGACGAACGCCATCCGCGATCCGTCGGGGGAGATCTCTGGGTCGTAGTCGTCGGCCGAGCTCGCCTTCGTGATCGGGAACGTGGAGTTGCGACCGAAGTCGCGCACCCAGACGTCGAGGTTTCCGTTCTGCTCGCTCGCGAACAGGACGTAGCGCCCGTCCGCCGAGACGCTCGGGAGCAGATCGTCCTCCGGCGTGAACGCGACCAACGTCGACGTGCGGAGCCCCTCGAGCTCCGACTCGGGGATCGTCGGGCGCGCGATATCGACGCCGCCGCACGCCGCGACGGCCACCGACCCGAAGAGGAGCGCACTCGCCGCGCGCACTACTTCACTCGAACGAGCGCGCCGGCGTCGTCCTCGATCCAGTGACCGGGCCGCGCCGACTCGTATTGGAGGCGCCTGTAGGCCTGACGGAGCGCGTCGAGCTCCTCGGCGCTGGGGCTCGGGCGCCCGTCCCGCCGCGCGAACGCGTAGGCCGCCCACGTCACGATGTCGCGGCGCGCGCGGTTCTCCTCCTCGACCACGCGCGTCAACCGCCGCGACACGGCGGCCTTCGAGCCCAGTGCGCAGTCGTGGACCGCGACGCGCGCCGCGCGCGTCTCGGCGATGCAGCCGGCGTCCTTCAGCTCGATGAGGTCGTCTTCGTTGAAGCGCTGCGTCGCGCGCGCGTCGATTGCGAGGGCCTCGAGGCGGCCGAAGGACTGCCCCGTGGGCTCCGACTCCGCGCGCACGGAAGCGGCGGCGGCGAGGCTGTCGTCGAGCTCTTCGTAGGCGCCGAGGAGCTGACGTTCGAGCGCGGTCGGCTTCGCCGCCGTCCCGGCGCCCGTCACGCACGAACAGAGCGCGAGCGCTGACCAAACGAATCGAACGCCACGCACGAGAGCCTCCGTAACGCCGAATCAGGTCGCCCCGCAACCCACCTTTGGGGGGGGCGCGCGACTCACGCCGAAACACACGCACGTGTCTTCTCACCGACCACGTTTCATCGCGGAACGACCGACTCGGTTTCTCTTCGCAATCACAGCCCGTGTACTAATGTTTTTTTCGTGGCGCATTCGGACTCCTTGGATCCAGAACTCAGGCTCGAAACCGTCGGCGCGTACCGCCTCGACGCCATCCTCGAGGTCGACCGCCTCGGACAGGTGTACATGGGCACCCGCGCGGGCGGACGTGAGCCCTGCACCGTGCGTGTGCTCGCGCGCCACCTGGTGGACGCCCCGCAGCTGTTGGAGCGGACCATTCACGAGGCGCGGTTCTCGAACGACCTGCGCCACCCGAACATCATCGACGTCATCGAGGTGCTCGACGAGGGGGCGCCGCGCCAGGTCGCGATCGTGACCCCCTTCGTGGACGGCCCGACCCTCGAACAGATCGCGCGCGAGGGCATCGAGCAACCGGCCGCGCTCGCGATGATGTGTCAGGTGGTCCTCGCGCTCCACGCGTGTCACCAGGCCGGTGTCGTCCACGGAAACCTCACACCGACCAACGTCTACGCCGCGGAGCCGATCCGCCCCGGACAGCGGACCCTCCCACGCGCGGTGATCACCGAGTTCGGCTTCTCCCACGTGGTCGGCCAGCGCGTCCCGGGGACCGAAGAGGTCCACGGCGACCTCGCCTACCTCGCCCCCGAACAACCCGGGCGCGCGATGGCGTCCACCGCCGCCGACGTCTACGCCGTGGGCGCGCTCCTCTACGAGCTCCTCACCGGGTCGCGGCTGTTCGCCTCGGAGACCGACAAGCGCAACACCTCGGTCGCGATCGGGCTCCCGTCGATGCCGCACGCCGCGGTCCTCACCGATCTCATCCGTCGCTGCGTCGCCCCCGACCCGAACGACCGCCCCACTCTCGAAGAGGTCCGCGCCACGCTCGAGCCGATCGTACCCGACGAGGACTGCGCGACGCCCCGACCGACCGGCGTCGACGAGGTCGCCGCGCACCACGAGCCGTCGGGGCAGTGGTGCGTCATCCACATCGTGTCGCGCCCGGCAGGCGCCACGATCCGACGCGTCGGCGGGACGGACATCATCGCGACCGCGCCGTACGATCTCGTGGTCTCCGCGGACCTCCCGTACGTCGAACTCGAGCTCGCGCTCGATGGCCACGCCACGCGGCGCGTCCGCGTGCGCACCGACGAGACCGAGCGCACCGTCGACCTCCCCTTCGTGGTGAGTGAGCGCTAGGAGCCCGCAGCAAATTAGCTTCCAGTCCGCAGCAAGATCTCCCGAGCGCATCAGGCGCTGAAGCGTCGCACCGAGGAGCTGCCGGCTGCCCGCTGGTCGCTG
>JAUHYN010000708.1 GCA_030426505.1 bacterium
CGTTCACGAACTTCGGCGGCGAAGACTGCGCGATCGACGGGCTCGTCCTCGACGATCCGATGGCCGCGTTCTTCGTCGAACACGAGGAGCCGCCCGCGACCCTCGAACCCGGCGACACGATCCTCGCCCGCGTGATCTTCGGGATGCCGCTCGCGGATCGTGGCGAGGCAGAGCTCACGCTGCGCTACCATCCCGCCGACGCCCCGGACGCCGCGATCGAAGAGACGCGCGTGGATCTCGTCGGCACGGTCGGCCGCCCGAACCCCGGCCCCTGCACGCTCGTCGCGCAGCCCGAGAGCGTCCGCTTCGGCGCGGTCCCGCCCGGCGCGACGCGCGTCGTCGGCCTCGTGATCGAAGGCGGCTGCGAGGACACCGTCGAGTTCACCAGCGACTCCGACGCCGCGTTCTCCGTGACGCGCGGCTCGGGCCTCTACCTCGTCACGTTCGCACCCACTCGAGGCGGCCTCGCGACCGGGACCATCTCGGTCACCGCGACGGACTCCGAAGTCGAGCCGATCACCGTCCCCGTGACGGCGTTCGGCGGCACGAGTGGCCTGTGCGTGGAGCCCGCGTCGATCGACTTCGGCGAGACGCAGACCGACTCCACGCAGTCGTTCACGTTGCGCGCGTGCGGGACGTTCGCCGTCACCGTCCAAGAGCTCGCCTGGATCCGCTCGGACGCGGAGTTCGAGCTCGTGTCTCCGCCCGCCTTCCCACTCACGCTCGACGCGGGAGACACGCAACCGATCTCCGTTCGCTACGCGCCGCTCGACAACGGTGGTGATACCGCGATCCTCGACGTCCGCTCGGACGACCCGGTGCGCCCCTCGATCGAGGTCCGCATCACCGGCGGCGCATCGATCGTACCCCCGAGCGCGGGGCGCTTCCTCTACTTCTGGCAGATCGACCCGGTGGGCCTCGCGAGCAACATCATGCGGCAGCCGCTGCAGGGCGACCTCACGCTCGAGCCGTTCGCGGGCCCCGCCGCGGGCAACGCGACCTGCGCCGGCTGTCACGCCGTGTCGCCCGACGGCCGCTTCGTCGCGGTCAGCGCCGAGCGGTGGGCGCTCCGCTTCTTCGACGCCGAGACGAAGTCCGAGTTCGTCGCGCCGGTCTCGGTGACGGAGGGCCTCTACGTCTCCTGGAACCCGGATCCCCAGACGGACCCGCCGTACCAGTTCGTCTACGCGAACGGCGGCGCCATCCAGAAGGCCTCGCTGTTCACGGGCGACCTCGGGAGCGTCGTAGGCGCCGTCGACAACGCGGCCACGATGCCGTCCTGGGGCCCCGACGGCACCATCGCGTTCGTGCGCGCGTCGGGCGTGTCCGGGCCCGGGGCGTCCGGTGCCGCGGACGTGTACGTCGTCCCGGAGGACGGCGGCGCCGCGACGGCCCTCGCCGGCGCGAGCGACAACGGGCAAGCCAACTACTACCCGGCGTACTCGCCGAACGGGCTGTGGCTCGCGATCACGCAGAGCGCGGGCGGCGGTGGAACGATCTCCGCGCCCGACGCGCGCATCCGACTCGTGAAGGCGGACAACAGCGGCGAGGTCCTCACGCTCGACGAAGCGAACGGCACCGCCGGCGCGAGCGGCTACGCGACGTGGGCCCGCGACGGATCGCACCTATCGTTCGCGAGCACGCGCCCCGGCGGCGCAGGGAGCTGGGACCTGTACCTGCTCCCGGTCGATCCCGTCACCGGCGCGCCGGGCGCGGTGTTCCCGCTGACTCAGGCGAACTCCCCGGGCTTCGAGCACGCGGCCCAGTGGAGCCCCTGAGCGCGGCGGGGAACATCGTGGTGGCATCGCCGCGCGCGCGGCCTATGATCCGGCCGTGGCCAAGCGGCGATCCACACGCACCGCGCGCACCGCGTGGCTCGAGCGACTGAAGGATCTGCCGCACGCGCCGGGCGTGTACCTGATGAAGGACGACGCCGGCGAGGTGATCTACGTCGGCAAGGCGCGCGACCTCCACAGCCGCGTGCGCCAGTACTTCCAAGAGGGGACGAGCGACTACCGCGCGTTCATCGGTCTGCTCGGCGTGCTGCTCGCGGACGTGGAGACGGTCGTGACGCGCTCCGAGAAGGAAGCGCTCCTCCTCGAACGCGAGATGATCCGGCGCTACGAGCCGCGCTTCAACGTCATCTGGAAGGACGACAAGCAGTACCTCTGCCTGCGCGTGGATCCGAACCACGAGTGGCCGTGGGTGCAGGTCGTCCGCAACGTGAAGAAGGACGACGCGAAGTACTTCGGTCCGTACCACTCCGCGTCCGCCGCGCGACAGACGCTGCGCGTCGTGAACCGACACTTCCAGCTCAGGACGTGCCGCGACTCCGTGCTCTACAACCGCACGCGCCCGTGCCTCGAGTACCAGATCGGCCGCTGCCCGGCGCCGTGTGTCTTCGAGATCGACAAGGACAAGTACAAGGAGAACGTCGACGACGTGTTGATGTTCCTCGACGGGAAGGGCGACCAGCTCGCGCGCCGGCTCGAGCAGCGCATGTGGGACGCCGCCGAACGCACCGACTACGAGGTCGCCGCGCACTACCGCGACCAGCTCCGCGCGGTGCAGAAGACGCTCGCGAAGCAGAACGTGGCGTCGTCTTCGCTGATCGATCAGGACGTGTTCGGGCTGTACCGCGAGGGTGACGACGTCGGGGTCTCCGTCGTGGAGGTCCGCGGCGGGCGCGCGCAGAACATCACGACGAACCTCTTCGAGGGGACTTCGGCGAACGACGAGGACCTCCTCGAGTCGACGATCCTGTTGCGGTACGAGTCCGAGACGGTGGTGCCCGACGAGGTGCTCACGCCGATCCCGCTCGGCGCGGCCGACGTGCTCGCGGAGCTCCTCGGGGACAAGCGCAGCAAGAGGGTCCGGGTCCACCACCCGCAGCGCGGGGATCGCGTGCAGCTCGTCGCGCTCGCGGCGGAGAACGCGGAGCACGGGTTCCACGAGCAGCGGCGCAAGAACGGCGCACTCGAGCGGACGCTGACCGGGCTGAGGAAGAAGCTGCGGCTGTCGCGGTTGCCCGGGCGCATCGAGTGCTACGACATCTCGAACTTCCAGGGGGAGGGGATCGTCGCGTCGCGCGTGGTGTTCGAGGGGGCGCTCCCGAACAAGGCGCTGTACCGGCGGTATCGGATCAAGTCGACGCACGGGCAGGACGACTTCGCGTCGATGTACGAGGTGTTGATGCGCCGGCTACAGCGCGGGAAGCACGAACGGGATCTCCCGGACCTCATCGTGATCGACGGCGGCAAGGGCCAGCTCGCGTCGGCGCACGCGGCGCTGCGGGATCTGGAGATCGAGGGGGTGGATCTGATCTCGCTCGCCAAGAGCCGGGTCGAGGCGATCGGCCCGGACGAGGCGCCGGTCCACTCCCCGGAGCGGGTGTTCACGGTCGGGGCCAAGGAGCCGATCGTCCTGTCGCAGAGCTCGGCGGAGCTGCTGCTCTTGGCGCGGCTCCGCGACGAGGCGCACCGGTTCGCGATCACCTACCAGCGAAAGCTCCGGCAGAAGACCCGGCTCGCCTCGTCGCTCGACGACATCAAGGGGATCGGTCCGGCCCGGAAGCGCGCGCTCCTCACGCATTTGGGGAGCCTCGCGCGGGTGAAGCGGGCGACGGTGGAGGAGCTGGCCGAAGTGCCGGGGATCGGGAAGAAGGCGGCGCGGGAGGTGTTCGTCGCGCTGCACCCCGGCGAGGCGTGAGGTCCAGGGGCGCGCCCCTTCATATTAAGCGCCAGATCCCCACTGATTGTGTTGACTTCATATTTGGGACCGCATAGGCCGACATTGCGTCACCGGGTCGGGCACGGAGCTGGCCCGAGTTACGTCGAGTCAAAGATGCGTCTCTATCGAAAGATCATCCCCAAGATGTCCAAGGAAATCATCGCCACCCTTCGGGGGGACGGTGACGTCGAGATCGACGATCAGAAGCTGGAAGAGGCCGAACTGGACGTCGCAGCCATCCTCGTCGAGTACTGCAACGCCGAAGACCGGCTGAACCAGGAGACGAAGGATGCCCTGACGCGCCGCGGCCTCTCCGCCGAGCGCTTCGGGCAGGTCAAGAAGGGGCTCGCCGAGGCGCGTCAGCACAAGACCGGGGAAGAGGGCGCCGAGTACGTCATCAACCAGATGCTCGAGGCGCTGATGCACTCCCGCAACATCGAAGAGGTCTTCGCCGAGGACCACGAGATGCGGAAGAAGATCACCGACGCGATGCGGAAGTACCTCGGCATCGACGAAGAGATCGACCGCGAAGCCCGCAGCCGGCTGAAGAACCTCCGCGAGGGTTCGGCCGAGTGGGACATCGAGTACGAGAAGGTCGTCCGTCAGCTCAAGCAGGCCCGCGGCATCGCGTGAGCGTACTTGGGACTACGCGCGTCTGACGACGCGCTGCGTGGGCCTCTTCGAGGCCCTTTGCATCACGTACTTGCGACTACGCGCGTCTTCGACGCGCTGCGTGGGCCTCTGCGAGGCCCTTTGCATGGGACTACGCGCGTCTGACGACGCGCTGCGTGGGCCTCTTCGAGGCCTCAGCCGCACACCACCAGATCTCTCACGACCGGCTCTCCGAACGCGGCCACCAGCGCGCGGCTGTCGGCGTGCGTCAGCACCGCGAAGTTCGCGCGGGCGCCCACCTCGATTCGACCGACGTCTTCGCGCTTCAGCGCGGACGCTGCGCCCCGCGTGACGGCGCGCAGGGCTTGCTCGGCGGTGAGGCCCATCTGCGTCGTCGCGAGGGTCGCCATGAGCGGGAGGTTCGCCGTAGGCGATGAGCCGGGGTTGTGGTCGGTGGCGACCGCGACCTCGACGCCGGCCTCCACGAGGCGCTTCCCGAGGTCCGGGCAGCGGTCCGAGAGGTAGGTCATCGCGCCGGGCAACAGGACGCCCACCACGCCGGC
>JAUHYN010000709.1 GCA_030426505.1 bacterium
CACCGGCAAGCCGATCTCCGAGGCCTCCGTCGTCGACGTCGACGCCGGCGCCGACGCGATCGAATACTACGCGGGCCTCGCCGCCACGCTGCACGGCGAACACTACGACCTCGGCGCGTCGTTCGCGTACACGCGACGCGAACCGCTCGGCGTCTGCGCGGGGATCGGCGCCTGGAACTACCCGCTCCAGATCGCGTGCTGGAAGTCGGGTCCGGCGCTCGCGTGCGGCAACACGATGGTGTTCAAGCCGGCCGAACAGACCCCGCTCACCGCGCTGAAGCTCGCCGAGATCTTCACCGAAGCGGGCGCGCCGCCCGGCGTCTTCAACGTGGTCCAAGGGCCGGCGTCGACGGGTCGCGCGCTCGTCGCGCACCCCGACGTCCGCAAGGTCTCGCTCACGGGTGAGGCGTCGACCGGCAAGCGCGTGATGGCCGACGCCGCCGCGACCCTCAAACACGTGACGATGGAGCTCGGCGGGAAGTCCCCGCTGATCGTGTTCGACGACGCGCACCTCGACAACGCGGTGAGCGGCGCGCTGATGGCGAACTTCTACACGCAGGGCGAGATCTGCTCGAACGGCACGCGTGTGTTCGTCCACCGCGATCTCCGCGAGGCCTTCGTGGAGCGCGTCGTCGCGCGCGCGGAGGCGATGGTCGTCGGCGACCCGCTCGACCCGAAGACGCACGTCGGCGCGCTGATCAGCGAAGACCACCTCGAGAAGGTCCTCACCTACGTCGCGCGCGGGGAAGCCGAAGGCGCGATCTTGAAGTGCGGCGGGAGGCGCGTCGAAGACCTCCCCGGGAACTTCATGCGCCCCGCCGTGTTCGACGGCTGCACCGACGCGATGACGATCGTGAAGGAGGAGATCTTTGGCCCGGTCATGTCGGTGCTG
The DNA here is from genome assembly GCA_030426505.1 of bacterium. Lineage (GTDB taxonomy): Bacteria > Myxococcota > Kuafuiibacteriia > Kuafuiibacteriales > Kuafuiibacteriaceae > JAUHYN01. Next base: position 893 of record JAUHYN010000709.1, read on the forward strand.
GAGTTCACCGACGAGGACGAGGTCGTGCGCCGCGCCAACGCCACCGAGTACGGCCTGGCCGCCGGCGTCTTCACGCGCGACCTCGCGCGCGCACACCGCGTGGCGGCCGCGCTCGAAGTCGGCACGTGCTGGATCAACAACTACAACCTCTCGCCGATCGAGATCCCGTTCGGCGGGTACAAGCAGTCGGGCCTCGGTCGCGAGAACAGCCTCGTGACCCTGCAGCACTACACGCAACTCAAGAGCGTGTACGTGGAGCTCGGCGACGTCGAGGCGCCCTTTTGACGAAGCGAGCCGCGTCGGTCCTCGCGGCCGTCGCGTTCTGCGCGGCCTGCACCGAGAAGCCGGCGAAGCCCGCGCCGCCGCCTCCGCGCTACGTCGGTGGGATCGCGGTCGACGAGCCGGATCACCTGTTGTGGCTGACCCGCCTGAAGAGCGCCGGGTTCGACACCGTCGAGGTCACGGTCTACGCCACCCAGGCCGACTGGGACGGCGCCGAGCTCGTCTTCGACGAAGCGCTGGCGAGCGTCGCGGCAGAGATGCGCCTCGCGAAGACACTCGGGCTGAAGGTCGTCATCGTGCTGCGCGTCGCGCTCGACCACGGCGTGAAGCGCAACCGCTTCTTCTGGCACGGCATGATCCACCCGGACGAAGCCCACTTCGACGCGTGGTTCGAACGCTACGGCGTCTTCGTCGAGCAGTGGGCGCGGGTCGCCGAGCGCGAACACGCCGACGTCTTCGCCATCGCGAGCGAGATGAGCGCGCTGACCAACACGCGGCCGGTCGACGCGCGCCCCGATCTCGAGCGCTACTACCTCGACGACGCCGTCCAGACCCGCGAACGCGAGGTCGTCGTGGCCTCGAACCAACTCACGCCCGCGCGCCTCGCGGCTACGGGCGCCGGAGACTACGTCGACGCGGAGCGGTTCCTCCGCGACCGCTCCGCCGCGTGGCGGGCTTGGGCCGAAGTCACCGCGCACACGAGCGCCCCGGATCCGATCGCCGCGATCAACGCACGTCGCGCCCGCCTCGAAGCGAAGTGGCGCGCCCTGATCCAACGCGTGCGCGCGATCTACGGCGGCGCCGTGACCTACGCCGCCAACTTCGATCAGTACCGAGGCGTGGGGTTCTGGGACGCGCTCGACCTCATCGGCATCAACGCCTACTTCCCGCTCCGCAGCGGCCTCGGCCCGACCGACCGCGCGACACTCGCCGCGGGCTGGCGCTCGAGCCTCGAACGGATCGCCGACTTCCGGCGCGCGCGTGGCCTCGAGTCCCGCCGCGTGCTGTTCACCGAGCTCGGCTACCGGCGGCGCCAAGGCGCCACCGCGGCCCCGTGGGCTAGCGGCGTGTTCGACGTCCTCTACTTCGACGGCGCCCCCGAGCTCGTGGTCTGGCCCGAGCGCCCGCGCTCCACCGAAGAGCGCGCGATGGCGATCCACGCGCTCGCCGACGTCGTCGAGGACGCCGCGTTCTCGAAGATGTTCGCCGGCGCCCTCTACTGGAAGCTCTCGACTCGCGCCGAGCACGCCGCGATCGAGCCCTTCGTGCTGACGCTCGACGACGCCGCCGGGGATCCGACGCTCCCCGCCCTGATCCGATTCACGTCCGCGGCGAAGCCCGCTAGAGTCGAATCACCTTGAGGCCGCTGCTCTTCGCGCTCCTGCTCACGCTCGCGCCCGCGCTCGCCGAGGCCGCCGCGCCGACCGTCGCCATCCTGTACTTCGACTACCAGGGCAAGAGCGAGGAGATGCAGATGCTCAAGAAGGGCCTCGCGCAGATGCTCATCTCCGACCTGTCGGGGAGCGACAAGTACCAGATCGTGGAGCGCGACCGCCTCCAGGAGATCATCGACGAACTGAAGCTCGGCCGCTCCAAGTCGATCGACAAGAAGACCGCCGCGAAGATCGGCAAACTCCTCGGCGCGCGCTACATGGTCCTCGGCGGCTACTTCGACGTCATGGGCATGCTCCGCCTCGACGCCCGCGTCGTCGAGGTCGAGACCGGTAAGGTCCTGAAGTCGGTCGGCAGCCACGGCGCGCCCGACACCTTCATGGACCTCGAACAGAAGCTCTCGGCCGAGCTCGCGACGATCCTCGACACCCAACTCGAAGCGACCAAGGCGCCCCCCAAACGCAAGCGGACGAAGCGCGCGAAGAAGCTGCCGATGAAGACCGCCCTCACCTACAGCAAGGCGCTCGACGCGAAGGACCGCGGCGACAAGAAAGCGGCCAAGCAACACCTGAAGGAGGTCGTGAAAGCGCAGCCCGACTTCTCGCTCGCGCAGCTGGACCTCACCCAACTCATGCAGTGACTTTGCGCGGCGGCCCGCACCGCGCATGATAGGTGCGTGCGCCGCGTCGTCTGGCTCTCCCTCCTCGCCGCCTGCAGCCCCTCGAGCGGCGACGACGGCTCCGCTGCCCCGCCCGTCTTCGAAGGCGACTGCCCCACGTTCGTCAGCGGCGCGAACGCGATCCGATCTTCGGGCGTCGATCGGAGCTTCCTCACCGTCGCCCCGCCCAACCCGGACGACAGCGCCGGCGTCGTCTTCACGTGGCACTGGCTCGGCGGCGAACCGCAGCAGGCGATCGACTGGACCGGCCTCGGATCGATCGGCCCCGAGAACAACGTGTGGGTCGTGTCGATGGTGACCGCGCCCGACTCGGGCGCGCGGTGGGACGACCGCAACCCGCCTACGAGCAACGCGGACATCCAACTCTTCGACGACGTCCTCGCCTGCCTCGACGAGCGCCACGGCGTCGACCTCGACCGCATCTGGGTCACCGGCCACAGCATGGGCGCGCTGTTCATCAGCCACCTCGTGCAACACCGCGCGCAGCACATCGCCGCGTTCGCTCCGCTCTCGGGCGGACTCCAAGGCGACTACTCGAGCCCGGCGCGCCCGCTCCCGGGGATGCTCGTGTGGGGCGGCGCGAGCGACAACTGCTGCGGCGGCTTCGACTTCGCCGACCGCACGATGCGGCTGTCGAACGCGCTGAAGAACGACGGCAGCTTCATCGTCCACTGCGAAGGCGACTTCGGGCACCAACTCCCGCCGATGCCGGACATGGTGTGGCCGTTCCTGCGCGACCACGTGCGCGGACAGCCGTCGCCCTACGCCGACGGGCTCCCCGCGGGCGTCTTCCCGAGTTGGTGTTCGATCGCCGAGTGACTCACTCGGTGCAGAGCGACTCCGCGCCGGGGACGCCCAAGCGCTTCGCCTGACAGAAGTACACGTTCGACTTCTCGGCCTCGCCCTTCTGCCTGAGCGCCTGCGCCAACACCATCGCGGTCGGCCCGTCCTTCGCGTTGCGACGGAGCGCCTCCTCGAGATCCGCGATCGCGCCGTCCACGTCCTTCGACAGGAGCCGCCCGCGACCGCGCGCGCCGTACGCCGCGTCGAACTCCGGGTCCTGCGTGAGCACGACGTCGAACTCGGCGAGCGCCTCCTTCGTCGCGCCGCTCTTCAGCAACACGAGCCCGAGGTTGAAGCGCGGCGCGAGGTAGCCCGGGTTGGTCTTCGCCGCCCGCAGGTACGCCTTCTTCGCGGCGTCGAGGTCGTCTTCGAGCAGGTGCAAGTTGCCTTTCAGGTTGTGTGGCTCGGCCCAGTCGGGGCACCCGTTCGCCGCGCGATCGATCGCGCCGAGCACGCGCGCCGATCCCGTCCCGGCGTAGAGCCGCGCGCGCGCGAGGACGCCCCACAGCTCCGCCGAGGGCTTCCCTTCCGCGTGGGCTTCGAGCCGCTCGCGCGCCCTGTGATCGTCGGGGCGAGCGCTCTTCGCGCGACCACCCGCGAGGGCGTTCATCGCCTCTTCGATCGCGGCCGCCTCCGTCGCCGACATCGTGCGGCACGCCGCGGGCGGCACCGGGATCTTCGCCGCGGCGTAGAGCTTGTCGAGCTTCGCGAGATCCATCTTGGGCGGCCCGGACCGCAGGTTGAGCGCGATCGCCCCGGCCGCCGCGACCGCGACCAACACGCCCGCGATCACCAGCGCCTTCTTGTTCCCCGGC
>JAUHYN010000710.1 GCA_030426505.1 bacterium
GCCGTGGTCGCGTGAGTCCGAGCTGCCCAGCGTGCAGGCGATGGACGTCGGGATCATGCCGCTGATCGACGAGCCCTGGGTCTACGGAAAGTGCAGCTTCAAGATGCTGCAGTACATGGCGTGCGGTCTGCCGGTGGTCGTAACGCCGCTCGGCATGAACGCCGAGGTGCTCGAGCACGACGACGTCGGCTTCGGGCCCGTCACGATCGACGACTGGGTCGACGCGATCGAGGTGCTGTACGCCGACCGCGCCGAAGCCGAGGCGAAGGGCCGCCGCGGGCGGGCCGTGGTCGAGGCGCGCTACGGCCGCGACGTGATCGCGCGCCAGATCGCCGATCTGTTCTTCGACCTCGGTTGACAGGAACCCGCTCGGAGGGTGGAAGGGACGCCGTCATGATTCGGGAGAAGGTCGCGACGCTCATCTGGTACCTCGAGCGACCGCCGCTCTATCGCGAGCTCGGCCGTCGCATCACGAACTTCCGCGTCACTACGAAGCGCGAGCGCGAGCGCGCCGCCGCCGACAAGGATGCGGGCCGCGCGTGGTGCGAAGCGCACCGCGCCGAACACGCCGAGCTCCTCGAAGCGCTCGGCATCGACGCGCCGCTCCAGACCCTCGCGGAGGCGCACCCCGACTGGTGGCAACAGGCGCACGACGCCGTCAACGCGTGCCCCGTGAAGATGGGCGGCCCCGCGGCGACCGACCTCCTCTATCACCTCGCGAAGCACCTCCCGGCGAAGGCCGTGATCGAGACGGGCGTCGCGAACGGGTGGTCGTCGCTCGCGTTCCTCGCCGCGATGGCGGACCAGGGCGGCGGGCGCCTGATCAGCATCGACATGCCGTACGCCAAGATGAAGAACGAGGCGTACGTCGGCTGCGCCGTGCCGCACCACCTCCGCGGCGCCTCTTGGAGCCTGCGCCGCCTCCCCGATCGCGACGCGCTCCCGGCCGCCGTCGCCGAGCTCGGCACGCTCGATCTCGCGCACCACGACAGCGACAAGTCCTACGACGGCCGCATGTTCGTGTACCAGCAGTGCTGGGAGCGACTGCGCTCGGGCGGGCTGATGATGTCCGACGACGTCGAGGACAACCTCGCCTTCCGCGACTTCGCGGGGCGCGTCGGTCGCAAGCCGTACGTGTTCTACAAGAAACCCGGCAACTACTCGGGCGCGCTGATCAAGTAGGCGACGGCCACGCGTCGGGGCCGTACTGATCGCTGTTGAGGGCGTCCACCGACGTGGACGGGCACGGCGCCTCCTCGAAGGTCTGCCACGGGACCTCGGGCCACCACGTCGCGGTCGGCGTGGAGGTCGCGGTGGGCTCGACCATCCCGCCCGGCGGTGGGCTCACCACGCGGACGCCTTCGCGATCCGCTGCGGCGCGCACGCGCTCGATCGGCTCCGTCCACCCGTGCAGCGCGAGGTCGAACAGCCCCCAATGGACGGGGAGCAACGTGTCGGCGCGGACGAGGCGCGTCGCGCGCACGGCCTGCTCCGGGCCGAGGTGAACGTCGGACCACAGCGCGTCGTACGCGCCGACCTCCATCATCGCGAGGTCGAATGGACCGAGGCGCTCGCCGATCTCGATGAACTCGGGGTGCATCGCGGTGTCGCCGCTGTAGAAGACGCGGTGCTTCGGGCCGACGATCGCCCAGCCCGCCCACAGCGTCGCGTTCTGCTTGAAGCCGCGCCCGGAGAAGTGACGCGATGGCGCACAGGTGATCGCGAGCTCGCCGACGACGTCCTGCCCCCACCAGTCGAGCTCGACGATCCGCTGCGACGGGACGCCCCAGTACTCGAGGTGACTGCGGATCCCGAGCGGGACGAACCACTGCGTGTCGAGCGCGGCGAGCCGCTGCACGGTCGGGTAGTCGAGGTGGTCGTAGTGATCGTGCGAGATGAGGATCGCGTCGATCTCGGGGAGCTCTCCGATCGGCAGCGGCGGCGCGTACCAACGCTCGGGCCCGATGAACTCGAGCGGCGACGCGCGCGGGCCCCAGACCGGATCGATGAGCAGCCGGCGCCCGTCGATCTCGAGGATCAGTGTGGAGTGTCCGAGCCAAGTGACGCGCAGGCCGGTCGCGGGAGGGTTCGCGAAGTCGGCCTTGGTCCGCGCCTGCGGCTGGATCGGCTCGCCGGGCGTGCGGTACTCCGACCCGCCCGAGAACCACTCGGTCGCGATCTCCATCGCAGGCCCGTCGACGCGGGGGAGCTCGTTGTCGAATCTGTCGCCCTTGTACTGCGGTGACTTCGCGATGCGTTCGAGATCCTCGCCGCTCGGGTCGTGACCCATCGCCGGGCGCGCCAACAGGTAGCCGCCGATCCCGACCAGCCCGAAGAGGAGCGCGAGCACACCGAGCCGCTTGAGCCACTTCATCGCGAGCGGATGTACCACCGTCGCGCGCGGAGGCGAACTGTGCGAAGAGGATCGACCGTGCGCGCGAAGACGCTGACGATCGCCGCGCTCCTCGTCGGCTGCTCCTCGTCGCAGGGCACTGGCGCGATTCGCGAGATCTCTGTCGTCTCGCTGAACCTCCGGCACGACGTCGACTTCTGGGAAGAGCGCTTCGACCTGATCGCGGACGAGATCGTCCGCCTCGATCCCGACGTCATCGGGTTGCAGGAGATCGAGATCGGCGCCGAACAATCGGAGGCGCTCACCGAACGCATCGCGGCGCGCGGCGGGCCCGAGTACGAGGTGTTCGAGGTGCTCAAGTTCGGGTTGCAGGGCCTCTCGGGCGAGGGCGTCGGCGTGTTCTCGCGGTACCCGATCCTCGAGAGCGACAGCGTGGATCTCGGCAACGGCCGGCCCGGGGTGTTCGTGCGGTTGAGCGTCGCGCCCGGCGTGCGCGTCGAGATCTATGACACGCACCTGCACAACGAGGGCGGCGACGCCGTCCGGCGCCCGCAGATGGAGGCGATGATCGCGTTCGCCGCCGAACACGACCAAGGCGCCCCGCGCTTCTTCACCGGCGACATGAACGCCGACCCCGAGAGCGCGACGATCGCGGCGGCGATCGAGGGCGGCTGGAAGGACAGCTTCGCCGAAGCGAACCCCGGCGCCGTCGGCGCGACGAGCGGGATTCGGTTGAGGAAGGACGACCCCACGCCGCAGCGGGCCGAGCGGCGCATCGACTACGTCTTCTACGAACCGCAGGAGGGCGTGCGCGTGAAGTCGTCCACGGTCACGTTCGATCGCCCGCGCGCCGACGGGCTCTATCCGTCGGACCACCTCGGTGTTTTGTCGGTCTTCGAGATCACCGACCCCGCGCCGTGACCCGCTGGTAGAGCTCGAGGTGTTGCTGCGCGATGCGCGCGATGTCGAAGCGGCGCCGCGCCTCTTCGCGCGCGGCCACGCCGAGCGCGCGCGCGCGGGCGGGATCGTCGAGGAGCTCCTGGAGCACGGCGCGAAGGCCCGCGACGTCGTGCAGGCGGAAGATGCGCCCGGTGCGTCCGTCGTCGACGGTCTCGGTGTGCACGTCGATGTCGCTGAGCACCACCGCCTTCCCGGCGAGCATCGCCTCTACGACGGCGCCGGGGTGGCCTTCGTACTCCGAGGTCGAGACGAAGACGTGCGAGGCGGCGAGGATCGCGGGGACGTCCTGCCGCGGGCCGAGGAGCTTCACGTTCGGCGCTCCGGCCGCGAGGCCCTCCACGTGCGGGCGGTCGGGGCCGTCGCCGACGATCAGCAGCGTGACGTCATCGCGGTCGAGCCCGCGGACCGCCTCGATCAGATCGCCCTGCGACTTCCGCCGGAGGAGCCGCGCCACCATCGTGATGACGCGGCGGTCGCCGAGGCCGAGGTCGGTGACGATGCGGCGAGCCGCGGATGGCTCCACGTCGAACCGCTCCGGGTGGCGGCCGCGGTAGATGATCTCGATGCGCTCCGCGGGGAGTCGCAGGGCCTCGACGTGCGCGGCCTTCATCGCGCCCGAGTTGGCCGCGAAGGCGTCGACGAGGCGCGCGGTCGCGAAGTCGAGCGCCTGCACCCCGCGGTTCTTCAGCAGGCCCACGCGCGAGAGGTGTCGGCGGTGGTTGTCGCCGTAGTTCTCGTTCACGAAGCTGCTCACCACCGGCACGCCCTCCAGCCGCGCGGCGATGCGGCCGGCGACGTCGGAGCGGAAGAGGGTGGTGTGGACGACGTCGGGGCGGATGCGGCGGATCAGCCGACGGAGGCGACGAATCGCGGTCGGCCAGCCGTACTTGTCGGGGATGTCGAAGGCGTGGACGGGGACGTCGCGCTTCGTGAATTCGGGTTCGATGGTGTTGCCCGGGTACAGCCTGCACACGAACGGCGTGATGCCCGGGCACGTACTCGCGATGTCGAGGATCGAGCGCTCACTGCCCCCGATCCCCAGCGTGTCGATGACGTACAGCACCCGCAGCACGACGGCTCGCGTCGTAGCAGGGGCGCCGCCGAAGCGCCAACGACTACGCCGCCGCGAGGCGCTTCTGCAGGCGACCGCGGACCTGCTTGATGATCTGGCTGACGCGCGACTGCGTGACGCCGAGGATGTCACCGATCTCCTGAAGGGTGAGGCCGTCCTCGTAGTACATCGCCATGATCTGCTGCTCGCGCTCCGGCAGCTTCGCGAGCGCGTCCTGCAGCATCGAGACGCGCTGACGCTGAATCAGGCGGCTCTCCTGGTCGATCGCGTCCTGCCAGGGGGTCGCCGTCGCCTGCGTGCCGAGCTCCATCGGGTCGAACATCTGCGGCGCCGCCGAGTAGCGCGCGCTCTCGCGCACCTCTTCGACCGTCACGTTCGCCATCTTCGCGACGGCCTCGTCGTCCGCGACGTGACCTTCGCGCTCGAGCTCCGAGCGGCACTCGTTCACCGACTTCGCGCGGCGGCGCTGGTGGCGCGTGAGGTGGTCGAGGCTGCGGAGCTCGTCCTGGAGGGCGCC
>JAUHYN010000711.1 GCA_030426505.1 bacterium
CGGCGTCAGCGTGACCTCCACGGTAGAGACACTGACGACGGGCTCCGCAGGCGGACTCATCGGGGCCATGATCGACGAAGGATCGAGCGGGCTGAGATCCGCGCCATCGTTCGTGCCGTCGAGATCGGTATCGCTCGCGAGCGGGTCCGTGCGGAACCCGTCGGCGCCGGCCGTGACCTCCTCGCCGTCCGATACGCCGTCGGCGTCCGAGTCGGCGACGCTCGGATCCAGACCGAGCGCGAGCTCATCGCGATTGCTCACGCCGTCGTTGTCGAAATCGAGATCGGCGTCGTCGAGATTCGTATCGAGTCCGTGCGCCTGTTCCCACGGGTCCGGGAGGCCGTCCTGGTCCGTATCGAGCAACGACGGATCGACCGCGACGCGCGCGTGGCGCGGATCCGCGACGAACGAAGAAGGAGCGCCCGCTCCCTCGAGCAGCTCGATCACGAAGTGCGGCGCGGCGACGTCGTCGAGCGGATGCGTCGACAGGACGGTCCACTCCACGATGGTTTCGTCCGGACCCGACCCCACCACGCCGTCGTCCGCGACGAGGGTCCCGACGAGCACGGTCGTCGACGTCTGGACCTCGAAGTCTCCGTCGAGGTCGCCGACGACGGTGAGGCCCGCGCGAAGCGAGGTCACGTCGACGACGCCGAGATTCATCAGGCGAGCGCGCACGGTGAAGGTCTGCGGCGACGTGGTCAGGGTCGGTGCCTCGATCTCCTCCACGACCACGGCCGGGAGGTAGAGGGTGTTCGAGCCGGCGAGTACGGCGACCATCTCGTCGACCGCCGCCTCGAGGGCGACGAGCGCGAGGTCGAGCTCAGCGAGCGCCGCGCGCACGCGATTCTTCGCCGACAGATAGCCGGGATCGTTCAGCTCGGTCCACGTGGCTTCCATCGAGCCCACGAGGAGCGCGATCACGGCGTCGTCGAGCGTCAGCTCCGACGCCGCACAGCGATCGGCGGCGCGGAACGCGGCGACGACGGCATTCGTCGCCGCGAGCCCGGCGCTCGAAAACGTACCGGCGCGCGTCTGAGCGTCGAGGTGTTCCGCCGCCTGGGTGAGGGCTCGCATCGCGACCGCGAAGGCGCCATCGTCTTCGAGATAGGCGATCGCGGCCGAGCCCACTCGATCGGAAGCAACCAGCGCATCGAGCGCCGCGAGCTCTGCGGTGGCCGTCGAGTGCGCCGCGTCGAAGCGCGACGCGAGGTTCGCGTTCGCGGGATTTCCGTTCGGCGCCTCTCCGACGCCGCCCGAGGTCCCCGGTTGGAGCCCGTACGCGGCGTGAACCGCTTCGTCGACACGCGACGGCGTCGACAGGATCGCGAGCTCGAGGTTGATGAGGTCGGCGATCGTCGTGAGGTACTTCCCGGCCTTCGACGTCTTGCTCCCGATCTCGAGGAACTGCAGGCCCGGAAAGCGCGCCGCGATCTTGAACACCGTCTCCGCGATGTCGGCGGTCTTGTTGGCGCCGTCCAGCAGGTACGACCGCCGAATCGTCGCGGCGCCGCTCTCCGCGATCGCATTCGTCATCTGCGCCGACCGCGTGACGTCTGCGATGTACGCGGTATCGTCGGCCGCGCTCCAGTTCGTGGACTGCGAAACGGAGAACTGGACGCTGCCGAGGGTTCGGTTCGTGTACGAGAGCGGGAACGGTACCGAGAGGCGCCTCGGCCCGAACGGGGTCGGGACGGGCGCGGTGTCGTTGTCGAACAACACGGGCACGAAGACGGCGACGACGTACTCGATGAACTTCTTGACGAGGTCCTGCGTCGCGCCTCGCACCGTCTGCTCGATCAGGGCGTTGAACAGGACGTTCACGGCGGTGAGGATCGCGTCCGCGACATCGTTTGCGATCCCGGACGGTACTCCGGCACGGATCGCGGCGTCCTTCGAGAGGTGCGCGAACAACTTGAAGAGGTCCTTGGTGGCCGAGGCCAGCGCGGAGTCGCTGGCGCGCACGATGCGACGCGAATAGGCCTGGTCAGCCGTGCGCGCCTGGACGTTCGCGAGGTCGAACTGGGCGCGCTGATCCGCCGACAAAGATCCGCGCGCGTTGTTGAGTCTCTTCCGTTCGTCGAGGCCACGCTTCAGGCTCGCGGTCTTGAAGGTCTGGAGGTCGGCCCAGATGTCTGCCATGAGCTTGCCGAAGGTCTTCGCGAAGCGCGCGATGACATCGCGCATCGAAGTCGCCCCCTCCCACAGCGCCCGCTCCGCCCATACGGCGCGTCGGACACCCTCGCGTTGGGCGGGTGTCGGTGCGCCTTCGATCGTGTCGAGGTGACCCGACATGACTTGTTCGGGCGTAGCGTAGTTCTTCGAGATGCGTGTGAGTCGTGAGATCAGCGTTCGTTTCTCACCGAACGAAATGTCTGCCGTGAGTCCGATCGTCGGGGAGCGCCCATCATCCGGGAACACCGGCTGATTGGGGACGATGAGGGGTGAGTACGGGACAGCGTCCGAGAGACCCGTGATGTCGACCTCGGCGCGCGAGATGACGAGCGTAATGAGGTTGGCTTGCCAGTGGCCCGTAGCCGAATCGCCGACGAAGCGGAACAGTGGGACCCGCGGCGCCGCGAAGAAGCCGTCTTCATCGACGGCCGCCGTAGCCACCAACTCGAGTCGATCGCGAATCGACGCTTCGTAGGCGGCGAGCGTCATCGCGCCCTGCTCCGGAAGCGGAGCGGTCTGTTGATAGACGGCGACCTGACCGCGGTCCATCGTTCGTGTCGGCTGAGCGCCGTCGATGAGTTGCCCGCGGACCGTCGTCACTCCACCGAGCGGCGCCGCTCCGCTGCGAATGCCGTAGTACGAGGTGACTCCGGTGATCGGGGGACGCCACCCCGGCTCCGTGGGGTCGATACATGGCCAGTCGGCGGAGTTGGGAGAACCGGCCGCTTCGTTCCAGCGTGTCGTGAACTCGTAGAGCCTCGGATCGTCGGTGCCCGCGGGCCGGACGTTGAACGTCCCGTGGGTCCCGTGACGCACGACGGGATCCGCGCCGATGTCGAAGTGGAGATAGTGGCGAACCTCGCCCCACGTCTTCGTCGCCGGGTCCCGCACGGCGGCGACGGACCCGGTGACCGCGAACGTGTAGGTGGGATCCGGGCACCCGAACCAATCGAAGAAATCACGACACTGGGAGCCGGGTCCTATCACCCGCCTCAAGGGCACCACGGGGTGGTGATGCAGAAAGGCTCCCGTATATTGAAACGAAAGCCGATTCGACTCGAAGACCGCGCCCGTCATCGTCAGCGAGAGGACGTCCTGTTCGGCGGCCCAGTTCGTTCGCTGGAAGATGTCTGCGCCCGGCTGCCAACCGCACGCGGCGCTGACCGGGATCCGCGCAACGGAGGCGGGCGGTGCCCGGTACACCCCCGAGAAGTCATCGAAGGTCAGCGACTGCTGAGCAGCGAGCAGCAGGAGAATCGAGAGCACGTCGTCCAGGCTATTCCCATGCGGGGTACTCCGAGGCGGTCGGAGGCTGGAATCGCCATGCGCCCGTAAACAAGCGACCTTTCGGCGGTTACCCGGGCCCACCTTGGTGGAGTTCGCCCCACGCCGGCGCTCGCCCCGGGCGTGGCCGACGGCCTCCGGGTCCGTTCGCGCGGTGGCCGGCTCCTCGCGTCGCGTCGGTCGTCCCCGCGGTCGCGATGCTACCCTCGCCGCGTGATCCTCGACGCCGACCTGCTGTCTCGCGTCACCGCCTGCACCCCCCGGATTCGCTCCGACCGCCGCGCGACGCGTGCGGCGCCGGTGCGCCGCCGCGCGCACGACCCGTGGCTCGAGGACGACGCGTGACGACGCACCATCGGTTCTCGCCGGATCTCGATCCGCGCGTCGTCGCGCTCGTCGAGGAGCTCGAAGCGTTGGCCGCGGACGCGCACTACGCGCCCGGCACGAAGGACGCGTACTGCATCGCGCGCACGTGCGATGTGCCGATCGAGGACGTCACCACCGCGATGGCGGACTTCGTCGCGGCGCTCCCTCCGCCCTTCAGGTGGAGGGCGCAACCACCGATCCTCGAGGCGCTCGAGCGCGAGGCCGCGCGGACGCGTCTGTTTCGTCGGCTCGTCTACGGCGAGGTCCAACGCGGTCCGTTCGAGGAGCACCCTGATCGCGCGGCCGCTTGGGTCGACGCGCTGTTCGCGCGGCTGGACGAAGACGGCGCGCTGTGGGCACGCGCGATCGTCGGCGTGTTCACCGGAGCGCCGATCACGTTCCCGTCGGCGGTGCTGTTGGCGTCGCCCGCCCGGATCGTGCTCGTCTTCCTCGCCGACGAGGACTGACGCAGACCGCTCGCCGCGCGCGGTCCCAGCCCGACGAGGCCGCGCCCGACGCCGTCGCGCCGGGAGCCGGAAGGTCCGAGGCGCCCGAGCGCCCTGCCGGGTTTTCCGCGGCAGTCTGTCGGGTGTTTTTCGCGTACACGCGAAGGTCGCAACGTATACTACATCGTACCGATAACGCGGTGGGCACCGCTGGGTCGGAGCTCGGAGACGTCGTGAGGACCAAATCGTCCAGGAGAATCACCCTCGACGCGATCCGGACGGCCGCGGAGGTCCTCGCCGACGACGCGGCCTGGGCCGGCGCTCCGGCCCAGGCGGCCACCACCCGGACCGCGACCGATGGCTTCGACGGCGCGCCGAACGGCGGCATCTCGTTTCTGTTCGAACCGACCGTCGAAGTGCTCGACGTCCCGCGCGGAGAGGCCCGCGCGTGGGGCCTGATCGATCGGCACGGCGAGCTGATGCGGGGCGCGTGCGCCGAGGGCGCCCGGGCGCCGGTGCTCGTCGGCGACTCGGGGACGGCCGTGGTCGGCCGTCGGGACGTCGAGATCGACCTCGACGGTGAATCTCGCCGCTTCCATCTGGACTTCGTGCCGGTCGCCGTCG
>JAUHYN010000712.1 GCA_030426505.1 bacterium
TCCGCGTGCCCGCGCTCCTGCGCGGAGACAGCAAGGACTTCAACCGCTCCGTCGCCGACGCCCAGCTGATCTTCGCCGAGGACCAGGTGTTCGCGCCCGAGCGCGACAGCTTCGACCACGTCATGAACCGGCGCATCCTCGCCGACATGGGGATCCGCTTCTGGAGCTTCCGGTCGCAGACACCGGTGACGCGTGATCCCGAGCGGCTCACGGTCTCGATCGAGAAGCTCGTCCGCGTCGGCGTGCTCACCCCGGAGGAGGGGCGGGCCTTGGCCGAGGATGTGTTCAACACCGAGCTCAGGAAGCTCCCGGACGAGTGGGTGAAGCAGCCCATCACCTTGACACTGGCCTCGATCCAGACGGGGCTCCGCGATGCGGAACGTGAAGGTCCGGGGCTTGGAGCCGCGGATGTACCAGCCCCCGCGTCCGACGCAGGTGCCGCGTCGGCGGGGCGGCCTCGCGCGCAGCCGCCGGTCAGCCCTTGACTCCGTACCTTGGTACGGGGTGCAGACTGAGGGAGTGGGCAACACGAGCGCGCTGAAGATCGGGGAGCTGGCCAAGGCGGCGGGCGTCGGGGTCGAGACCATCCGGTACTACGAGCGGCGCAGCCTGCTCGCGCCGCCCCCGCGGCGTGCGTCGGGGTATCGGCAGTACCCACCGATGACGGTGCGCCGCGTGCGGTTCATCCGGCGCGCGCAGACCCTCGGGTTCACGCTCAAGGAGATCGAGGAGCTGCTCGCGCTCCGCGTCGACGACGAGCGCTCGTGCGCGGACGTCCGCGCGCTGGCGCGCGCGAAGCTCGAGGACATCGAGCGGCGCGTCGCCGAGCTCCAGCAGATGGGTCGGGCGCTCGAGCGGGTCGCTCGCCGTTGCCGTGGGCGCGGCCCGACGAGCGAGTGCCCGATCCTCGAGGTTCTCGATGAAGTGGAGGACGTGAATGCCGAAGGTTGAGCTGATCTACGACGCGGACTGCCCCAACGTAGCAGCGGCCCGCGAGGCGCTGATGCGCGGCTTCGCCGCGGCCGGAGTGACACCGCGCTGGTCCGAGCACCTGTCGGCCGAGGGGCCGGCGTACGCGCGCGGGCTCGGCTCCCCGACCATCCTCATCGACGAGCAGGACGTGAGCGCGGGCAGCGAGCCCAGCCCGGAGTCGTGTTGCCGTCTCTACGAGACGGACGATGGACGGCTCGTCGGCGTGCCGGAGGTCGACACGATCGCGCGAGCCATCGAGAACGCCACCGCCCATGGCTCTTCCGAGATCTCGGATGCTCCGCCGGGATGGCGGTCGAGCCTCGGCGCGCTGCCCGCGATCGGCGCCGCACTTCTCCCGAAGGTCGCCTGCCCGGCGTGCTGGCCGGCGTACGCCGGCGTCCTGAGCGCGTTCGGCCTGACCTCTCTGATGCAGACACGATGGCTGCTCCCGCTGACGGCGAGTTTCCTCGTCCTCGCGGTGGGCGCGCTGGCGTTCCGCGCGCGCCGTCGTCGCGGCTACGGCCCCTTCGGGCTCGGCCTGCTCGCTGCCGTGCTCGTGATGGTCGGCAAGTTCGTGTTCGACAACGACCTCGCCATGTACGTCGGCGTCGCGCTCCTCGTCGGCGCGTCGCTCTGGAACGCCTGGCCGCAACGACGACCGATTGCCTGCGCCGCCTGTGAGCCGGCGCCCGTGAAGTGATGACCAACGAAGTGATGAGGAGAAGACCATGACGACAACGAGAACGATCGAAGTGTTCAGCGCCGGGTGCGCGATCTGCGAGGACACCATCGCGCTGGTGAACCACCTCGCTTGCCCCTCGTGCGAGGTGTCCGTGCTCGACACCCGAGAGCCGGACGTGGCGGAGCGCGCCAAGCAGCTCGGTGTGCGGGCGCTGCCAGCGGTCGCCATCGACGGCGTGCTCGCCGACTGCTGCAAGAGCGGCGGGGTCGACGAGGCGGGGCTGCGTGCCGCGGGCGTGGGGACGCCGATCACGTGAGGGGCATCGCGGCGTTGGCGCTATCGCTCCTCGCGCTCGCCGCGTGCGGCGAGCCAGGAGCGACGGGCCCCAGAAGCGCGGCGTCGCCCTCCGAGGCTCCCGAAGCGACGCCAGATCCGGGAGACGCGGTCGCGCGGCTGAGCGTCGACGGCATGGTCTGCGAGGGCTGTGCGAACGCGGCGCGGGCGTGTCTCGAAGGCATCGAGGGCGTCCACTACGTGGATCTGAGCTTCGCCGACGCGCAAGCGACCGTGCGCTACGACCCGACGCTCGTGGAGCCCTCCGTGATGGTCGCTGCGCTCGAGGCCGTCGACCGCGGCGAGGCGCCGCCGCTGCGCGCGCAGGTGCTCGAAGCGCCGGAGGACCCCCAGCCTGCGAGCGGCGGAGACCATCCGTGAGCTCACGCCATCCCTCAGCTTGCGAATGAGAACCATTCTCATATACTGCTCGGGTGGGCGACTCGACCATCCAAAGCAACTACACCACGCCGCGCACCCTCCGAGAGGCGGACATCGTGACCCGCAGACGCCGGGCGCACCCGAGCCTCGGTCAGCTGGCGCTCGAGCGGGTGCTTCGCCGCGAGCGTGTCCGACGCGTCGTCGTCCTCGACCTGCCCCGCGCTGAGATCCCGGAGGCCCTCCAGTGCGCGGCGGAGTAGGCCCGCTACGGCCCGCATGCCGACACCGGATGCTCGCCCAGAACGCGGCGGGTCAGCTGTCTCGGTGCGCGGCATGCGGCGCGATCTCCCTCCATGTCGGCCCGGTCACGCTGCGTGTCGATGCGGCGACGGCGGAAGCGCTGTGGGCCCTTCTGGGCGAAGGGCTGCACGAGGTTCACGAGATCGAGCTGGGCGCGGTGAGCCCTCCCCGAGGCCGGGCATGAGGGCGACGCCCTCGAGCGGGCGTGGTCCGCGACCTCATCGGAATCCAGCGCGCGGCGCCAACCCGAGAGCGTTGCGCCTGGTCCTGGTCGTCGCCCTGGACTGCCGGAGCGTCGCCGAGTGTCTTGGACTCGCGCCGCTCGCGACGCCGCTGTGGCCATCGACGCTCTACGCGTGGCTCGCCGAGACGGCGGCGACGTCGCCTGTCGTCTGGGATCGCTGCGCACACGAGCTCGATCGATCGCTGGCGCGGTGGCTGCCGGCGTACGGGGACGCGGCTCCGGCCGCAGTCGCGGCAGTCCTCGTCGCGCGCGACGGCACGTGCATGGGCGGCGAGGAGGTCGCCGCGGCGCTGTGGGCCCTCGTGCGGAGACGGGACCGAAGCCTCGATCCCCTCCTCGACCGCCTCACGCGCGAGGCCGAGGTGCTCGTCGCGCGGACGTGCCTGCGCTCCTGATGGTGGCGAGGATCCCCGATCACTCCTCGATCGGGGTTGCGAACTCCTCGCACCCGCCTTCCGCCAACCGGTCGACCTGATAGGCGTCGACCAAAGACGACCCTCCCCCGGCGCAGGCGAATGACGCGGAACGCGTCAGCGTGTCTGTCCCTTTTCCGCGCCACCTCGCTTTACCCCTTCGGAGGCATCGACACCGGTCGGCCTCGAACGGGACACCGAGGATGCACGCACACCCCATCGACGAGCCGATCGCGCTGGGCGCCCTCCGTCGCGCGGTCCGCCGCCTCAAGCGGGGCCTGCGCTCCAGCCGGAGCCGCTGGGCCGCTCGCCACCTGAGCGCGGCGCTCGCGCACGCAGCCGACCACGCGACGGTGCTCCGCTTCCCGGAGGACGCGCGCCGATGAGCGCCGCCCTCGACACGGCGCTCTCCCGCGCCCGCCTCGTGCTCGACGCGACGACGCGCGGGCCGGTCGCGAAGACGATCTTCGCGAGCCCGGCCGGCAAGAAGCGCCTGGCGAAGCGGCTCGTGGCGATGCTCCCGGAGCACTCGACGTTCGTCGAGCCGTTCGCGGGCTCGGCCGCCGTCCTGTTCGAGAAGGAGCCCGTCGACGTCGAGGCGATCAACGACGCGGACCCGGACATCGCGGAGGCGTACCGGCTGATCAAGCGGCTGAACCCGAAGAAGCTCGAGCGCCTCCGGCGCATGAAGTGGACCGGCGACGAGGCGACCTACAAGCGGGTGTACTCGTCGAGCCCCAGCGGGGAGCTCGAGCGACTCTACCGCTTCCTCTACCTCGCGACCTTCAGCTACGGGAAGCTGCGCGGCTCGTCCTTCAACCCCGGCTCGGCGGGGAAGGAGTCGCGCACGATGGCGCGGCTCGAGCAGAACGCGCCGCGGCTCGCGAAGGTCCGCGTCCACTCGGGCGACTACCTGAAGATCGTCCGGAAGTACGACGGCGCGAGCACGGCGTTCTTCTTCGACCCGCCCTACGCCGGCTACGACGTCAACGTCGGCGAGTCGAAGTTCGACGAGGAGCGCTTCTACGAGGTGCTGAAGGGGCTGCGGGGGAAGTTCCTGCTGACCTACGGCATCCGCGGGAAGCTGCCGAGCCTGCTCAAGGGCTCGGGCTTCCGCATCCAGCGCGTCCGCACGCCGCGCGGCATCCGCTCGATGCGCGGCGTCGGCGGCTCGAAGTTCCTGACGCAGCTCGTCGTCACGAACTACGCGCTGCCGACGCGGAAGGACGACTGGCTCGAGCCGTGGGACGGCCAGCTCGAGCTCGGCGACACGGCGTCGCCGATCGCCACGACGCCTGTCGAAGGCGGCCAGGCGTTTGCGAAGTCGATGCCGCTGATCAAGGGCGCCGACCCGACCGACGAGCGGTACGTGCTCGGGGTCGTGCTCGAGCCGGAGACCGTCGACGCGCAGGGCGACGTGTACTCGGCGGACGAGGTCCGCAAGGCCGCGCACCGCTTCATGGAGGAGTACCAGGGGCTCGGCCTCCAGCACGAGCTGCGCGTCAACGACCAGGTGAAGATCCTCGAGACCTTCGTCGCGCCCGTCGAGTTCACCGTCGGCGACGTC
>JAUHYN010000713.1 GCA_030426505.1 bacterium
TCCTGAGAATCCCCGTCCAGCGCGGCGGAACCGCCGTAGGTGGGTGGCATCGATCACCCGTTTAGCACGAGTCGCTTGACCCCTCACGCATCAGGCGTGATGGAGAGGCACCGTGTGTGGCGTGTTCGGCATCTGGTCGCATCCGGAGGCCGCGAAGCTCGCGTACCTCGGCCTCCACGCTCTGCAGCACCGTGGGCAGGAGGCCGCCGGGATCGTCGCCGCCGGTCGTGAGGACGCGCGCTTCGTGCGGCACCTCGGCCGGGGCCTCGTCGCGGACGTCTTCACCGAGGACGACCTCGCCGCCCTCGGGGGCACCCACGCGATCGGACACGTCCGCTACTCGACCGCCGGCGGCACCGGCACCGAGAACACGCAGCCCTTCTCCGTCATGACGAGCAAGGGCGCGCTCGCGCTCGCGCACAACGGCAACCTCGTCAACGCCAAGGAGATCCGCGACGCCCTCGAGCGCGAAGGCGCGATCTTCTCGACGCCGGGCGACTCCGAGGTCTTCGTCCACCTCCTCGCCCGCGCGCGCGCGCCGCGCCTGGTGGATCGCGTGCGCGAAGCCGCCGCTCAGGTCGTCGGCGCGTACACGCTGATCGTCATGCACGACAGCGGCATGATCGGCGTCCGCGATCCGCAGGGCTTCCGGCCCCTCGTCCTCGGCGAGCTCAACGGCGGCTACGTCCTCGCGTCGGAGACCAGCGCGCTCGAGCTGATCGGCGCGAAGCTCATCCGCGAAGTGAAGCCCGGCGAGATCGTCTCGGTCGACCAACACGGCGTCCACAGCGAGCGCCTGGTCCACGCGCCCGACGCCCAGCCTCGCTCCTGCATCTTCGAACTCGTGTACTTCGCGCGGCCCGACAGCTCGATCTTCGATACCAGCGTCTACGAAGCGCGCGTGAAGATGGGGCAACAGCTCGCCACCGAGCAGCCCGCGGACGCCGACATCGTCGTGCCCGTCCCCGACTCCGGCGTCCCTGCTGCGCTGGGCTTCGCGGAGGCGTCCGGACTCCCGTTCAGGCACGGCCTCCTGCGCAGCCACTACGTGGGCCGCACGTTCATCGAACCGGAGCAGTCGATCCGTCACTTCGGCGTGAAGCTGAAGCTCGGACCGATCCGCGCGGTGCTCGAGGGCAAGCGCGTGGTGGTCGTCGATGACTCGATCGTGCGCGGGACGACGAGCCGCAAGATCGTCGCGATGCTCCGCGGCGCGGGCGCGAAGGAGGTCCACATGCGCATCTCCTCGCCTCCGTCGCGTTACCCGTGTTTCTACGGGATCGACACGCCCACGCGCGCCGAGCTCATCGCCGCGACGAAGTCCGTCGAGGAGATCCGCGAGTTCATCACGGCGGACAGCCTCGGCTACCTCTCGGAGTCGGGCCTCCACCTCGCCGCGGGCGACCCCGACGAAGAGCGCTTCTGCAACGCGTGCTTCACCGGGCGCTACACGACCGGCCGCGAACTCATCGAGCCGCGCCTCGTGCAGATCGACGGGCGATAGCGTCGTTCGTCACCACTCGAGCGGGTGGCCCGCGATGTCGTCCTTCGAGGTCGTGACGAACACCTGTGTCGCGCCGCCGAGGTAGGCGAGCATCTGCGCGAGGAGCTTCCGCTTCTTGTCGGAGAAGTGCGTGAAGGGGTCGTCGAAGAGGACCGGGATGCGGCGCTCGCGGACGATCGTCTCGACCAGACAGAAGCGCAGCGCGGCGTCGACGAGATCGAGCTGCTCGCCGTCGAGCTCCACGTAGGCGGCGGACTCGGCTTCGTCCTTGGTGTGTACGGTGACCTCGCCGCGGGGCCCGAAGCTCGCGGTGCGGAAGTGGCCGTCCGTGAACGCGACGAGGTACTGGCCGAGGCGCCGCTCGATCGCGCTGCCGAGGTCGTCGACCTGGCGCTGGAGGACGTCGACCGCGGCCTGCATCAGGTCGCGCGAGCGATCCGCGACGGCCGCCGGGCCGGAGCCGTCGTACGCGCCGACGCCGCCGTAACCGCCGCCGGGTCCGCCGAACCCGCTCGCGTGGTAGCCGCCCTCGCCGCTCGCGGACTGCCCGCCGGATCCGCCGCCACCGCCGCCGCTCCCGCCGTAGCCCGAGCCGTAGCCGTCCTCGTCGTCGTCGTCGTCGCCGACGAGGTCACCGCCGCCGAAGTCGAAGAGCGAGTGCGCGGCGGTGTTGGCGGGGGGCGCCGGCTTCGGCGCCGGCGGCTCACCGGGATACGCGCGGGTGATGAGGCTCGGCTCGCGGGCGAGCGGGTCCTCCGGCGTTTGCTCCGCGGTCTGCGAGAACTCGCGCGGATCGATCGGCGTGACGAACGTAGAGAACGTGCGCGGCGGGGCGGTGCGCAGCTCGGGGACGTCGGAGGCGATGTCCGGCGTGGCGAGCGGCGGCGAGGACGGGAACGCGGGGAGCTTCCCCGACTCCGTCGGCCGCTGCGAGAGCGGGTCCGGGTTGTCGAAGTCGCCGGTGTTCCGGACCTCGGCGAGATCGTCGCTGCGCATCTGGCCGAGGTCGTCGGTCGAGTAGGCCGGGACGTCGCCCGTGCCGCGGAGCGGGAGGTCCCGCGTCGGCGGCGACGCTGGGGTGCCCACGATCGAAGCGCCCCGCGGTCGCGGCACGCGCACACCACTCGAGCCGCGCGCGACGGGCGCGCCCCCGCCTCGCGGCGGCGCGTTGATCCCGCTCGCTCCCCGCGGCGGCGCGTTGATCCCGCTCGCTCCCCGCGGCGGCGCGCTGATCCCGCTCGCTCCCCGCGGCGGCGCGTTGATCCCGCTGGCGCCGCGCGGCGGCGCGTGGAGGTCGCCGGTGCCCGACGCGCCCGGCAGAGGTGTCCCCGCGGTGCTCGTACCGCGGGCCGGCGTCCCCATCACGGGCCGCCCCACCCCGCTCACCGAGCGCGGCGGCGCCCCCCCGGGGACGGGCGTCCCCACGATGCTCCCGCTGCGCTCCGGGGGCGGCGGCGAACCCGGTGTTCCGACGATCGACGAAGACCGCGGCGGCGGCGGCGCCGGCCGCTCGATGCCGAGCTGATCCGCGAGCCGATCGATGCGCCGGTTGAGCGTGTCCACCGACAGCAGCGCGCCCGACCCGGCCATCACGTCCGCCTCGAGCGCTTCGAGGCGGCGCTCGATCGCGGTGAGCTCGACGGTCGCCGATTGCAGCTCGGGATCCCGCATCAACGACGCGAGCGTCTCCTGCGCGATCGCGCGCTGGTGCTGGACCTGCTCCTGCGCTTCGAGCCGCTCGAGCAGCTCAGCCGGCGAGTCGACCTCGAGCTTCGCCATCAAGCGACGCGTCGCGCCGGTGTCGAGGTTGTGCTGCTTCTCGAGCCGGCCCACGCGATCCTTCGTCGCCGCTTGGCGCGCGGCGCGCTTCGCGCGGCCCTCGAGATCGGAGACGAACCTCAGCGCCGCGCCGCCCGCGACCAACGCGCACGCGACGTTCACCAACGCGATCAGCGGCGCCGCCAGCGACCCCGCGAGCACCAGGAACCCGACGACGCCCGCGATCCCACCGAGGAAGTACGGATCCTTGCTGAGCGGGAGCACCGCCGCGTTCCGCTCTTCGTGCTCGAGCGCGATCAGCTCGTCGTCGAGCTTCGCGCGATCGTCGGCGTACTTCGCCTGGAGCTCTTCGTAGTGACGCAGCCGATCCGTGAAGCCGGCCGGGAGGTTCGCGAGGTCCCCCGTCGGCGCCTCGCGCTCGTAGTGTTCCAGCTCCGCCTTCGCCCGCGTGACGCGCTCGACCTTCTCGGTGAGCTCGAACCGTCGGTGGTTGAGCTGGTCGATCTCGTCCTGCGCGCGCTCGGCGCGCACCTGCGTGTCGAGCTGAGAGCGCAGCTTCGCGAGCTCCGCCTGCGCCTCCTCCTTGGAGACCTCGTTCGACTTCTCGGGCTCCGGACGCATCGAGTCCGACTCGGCGAGCTCCGACTGCACGAGCGCGTTCGTCACGTTGAGCGACGAGCCGAACGTCCCCGGCATCACGCCGCTCATCTGCGACAGCGCGCGCGGCGGCGCCGCGCCCAGCGCGCTCTCGGGCCGCGCCATGACCCCGGACAGGTGGTGGTGTTGCATCGCCGGCATGCCGGGTGCCGACGGCGCCGCGGCCATGAACGACATCAACGGCGCGCCGCTCTTGGTACGCGCCCGCTCCTTCCGCGAGGGCATCGACTCCGGCGAGAAGACGAACAGGCGCTCGTACGAGACTTCGTCGGGGAGGTGTTGTTGGACGCGCACGTAGTTGGCGGCGTCCTTCGCGGCGTCGGTGAACAGCTTGTACTGCTTCGTGGCCTGCTCGAACTTGTAGAGCTTGATCGCGCCGCTGTCCGCCTCGCGGATCAGCCGGTACGTGACGCGGTCACGCCCGAAGAACGTGAGCGCGGCGCGCGAGCGGTCGGCGCGCGACATCACGAGGTGCGCGGTGGCGTTGTGGCGCGATGGGTCCGGGAAGAGCGTGTGATAGAAGGCGTCGAACAGGGCGGTGCCCAGGGCGCGGTCGGACGGCCGCGCCACGTTCAATCCCGGCTTCATTCGGAGCCGGACGAGCTCCGGGAAGCCTTTGATTCCCTGGAGCGCGAGCTCGACGACGATCATCGATGCGGTCCCTCGAGGCGGAGGGCAGTAAAGCACCGATGCCCTCCGCCATAAACGGCGGACAGCGGCCTACACGTATGATGGGAGGAGCGGACGACTCAGGACTGCTTCTGCCGGTGGTCGGTGCGCTCCTTGATGCGCGCGGCCTTACCGGAGAGGTTCCTGAGGTAGTAGAGCTTGGCGCGGCGGACCTGGCCGTGGCTCTTGACCTCGATCTTGTCGATCGACGGGGTCGCGAGCGGGTAGATACGCTCGACGCCGACGCCGTGGGAGACCTTGCGCACCGTGAT
>JAUHYN010000714.1 GCA_030426505.1 bacterium
CCGGGACGATCATCAAACTCGCCGCGACCACCGACGCCTGCATGGAAGTCTTCATCACTCACTCTCCTTCGCACCGAGGATCGAGCTCGCCTCGTTCGCCGCTCCGCTCGTCGGATACTTTTCGATCACTTCGCGCAACAGCGCCTCGCCCTCGACCCGATCCCCGAGCGCGATGCGGGCCCGACCGAGCCCGACCTTCGCGTACGGGACTTTCGCCGAACGCGGGTGGGAACGCAAAAGTCTGGCAAAGGTCACCTTCGCCGAGGACCACTGCTCGAGCTCGAGCTGGCACTCCCCGGCCCAATACAGCGCGTTGTCCGCCAACCGCGAGCGCGGGAAGTCATCGACGAACGCCTCGAACGCTTCGAGCGCACCCGCCGGATCCTTCGCGTCGCGGAGCATGTCCAACGCGTCGTCGTACGCCTTGCGGATCTCGGCGCGCGTCGCCTTCTTGTTCCGCGCGCGGCGCGACGACTTCTTCTTCGCCTTCGAGAGCACGGGGTCGGGCTTGTCGAGCACCGTGCGATCGACCTCGAGACGCTCCGCCGACGCGGTCGTCGCGGCGTCCGACTTCGACGGCCCGAGCTTGATCAGGATCGGCGGGCTCCCGTCGTCCTGCGCGCCCGGGTCCGTCCAGGGCACGACGACGTCGTTGCCTTGCGCGTCGGCCTTCGCCGACATGCGCACGACCGGCAGCGCGCGCTCGGGCCCGCGCTCGGGGCGCACCGCCTTCTTCGGGATCGCGTTCTGCGACGAGACCGGAGCCGTGGGCTCCGCGCGCGCGGGCTCGGCGCCGAGGGACATCAACGTGACGCGCCCCTCGAGGCGCTCGATCTCGAGGCGCTGCTTCTGCACCTCCTGTTGGAGGCCGTGCATCTGACGGCGGAGCTGCGACAGCTCCTGCTCCACGGCGGCGTCCGTCGCACACGCAGCCGTCCCGAGCAGAGGCACGAACAGGAGCGGAACGGCCAAATCGATGGCTCGCATGAGGCCCCGATTCTAGAAGAGTGCCAGATCCAGTCAAGAAACGGCCCGCCCCTCATTCGCCTATCAATGACCTATCATGAGACCTCATTTCACCATCACTTGGGTGCGAATGAGCCGAGAAAGCCCGGAGCGCCCGCCCGGGCGGGGTGGCGGCGACCCCGGCCTTGTCGTCTGATGGGCCTCGGATGCGCGCCCACCTCCTCGCCCTCCCCCTCCTATTGGCCTGCACCACCGCGCCCCCCGGGGGCGGATCGGGCCCCGCGGCGGGCGCGCGCTCCGAGGTGGGCGGCGAGGCCCAGCGCGCGGCGGAGCCCGGGGAGATCGCCGCCGTCCCTGCGACCGCCGATCGCCTCACGACCCAGCCCGCGTTCGACGCCTGCGCCCGGACCCCCCATCCGTTCAAGCAGCCCCTCGCGGTCGGCAACGACGCCGAGGTCGACCGGTACCCGCCCCTCGTCGGCTTCCCGATGGCGTTCCCGCGGGGCGCGGGCCTCGGCTCGCCGAACGGGTTCTTCGCTTCGACGCAGAGCGGCGTCGTGCTCGCCACGCAGATGGAGGTGCTGAGCCGCTGGGGCGCCGCGCCGTCCGCGTGCGAGGCGCCGGTGCGCTTCGCGTACGGCTTCGCGGTCGCCGACGTCCCGCCCGGGCCGCGCGCGTTCTTCCTCCTCGAGCACCGCCCCGGGTTCGAGCCGCCGCTCGCCCACCGCGTCGATGTCGCCGACGACAAGGACGCCGTCACCGTCACCACCGGCGCCGCGCGCTTCACGCTGCGCAAGGACTGGTTCAACGGGCTGTGGAAAGTGGAGCGCCCGAGCGGCGACGGCTACGCGACGGTCGTCCCCGCCCCCGCGACGCCCGACGTGGGGATGCTCGTCCTGAACGGCAAGGATCTCGCGTCGCCGATGAACGGGAAGATCCACGCGGTCGAGGTCGAGCGCGCGGGGCCCGTCGTCGCGACGATCGTCGCGAAGGGCACGTACGCCCAGCGCGGCCAGCCGCCCGTCTTCCGCTTCACCGTCCGCTACCACTTCTACGCGGGCACGGCGGTCATGCAGATCGATCACACGTACTACCACGGCGCCGTGATCGACATCGGCGCGACGGGCGCGATCAACCGCGTGCAGACCGACCGCGTCTTCTTCCGCATGCCGCTCGCGGTCGGCGGCGCCCCGGTCGTCACCGCGCGCGCGGTCGATCGCCTGCACACGGTCACGCCGACGGGGGTCGTGAGCGTGCAACAGGACAAGCGCTCGCCGAGCCGCCCGAACGTCGTGTTCGCGGTGCGCCACGGCACGAACGATCTCGAGCTCGGCACGTTCGCGGACCGCCCGATGCTCGCCGTCACCGGGACGAGCGCGTACGCGGTCGCGACGATCGCACACCTCGGGCCCCGCGATCCGCAGGCGCTCCGCTACGACCCGCGCACGCGATCGCTCGAGCTCGACTGGCAGAGCGAAGCGCTCGCGATCGGCGGCGCGCGCGGCGTGTGGTCGAAGGCCGTCCTCGACTTCGGCGCCGCGGGGACGACGGACCTCGCGCGCCGCGCGTCGCAGCTCCAGGCGCACGCGGAGCGCCCGCTGATCGCGGTCCCGAACCCGGCCTACCTCGACACGACGCACGCCTACGCGCCACTCCCCGCGACCGCGCTCCCGTCCGAGTTCGCGAAGCTCGACGACGACATCGATCGCCTCCACGCGAACACCGCGCTGTACCTGAGGGAGAAGCGCGTGACCGGCACGCAGCTGTGGCCCGACATGCCGCGCCGAAGTTGTCAGGTCGACGGCGCGTGTCGCCTCTCGACCGAGGGCTACTTCGGCGGCGGCGACTGCAACTACTGGGACTGGAGCCTCGCCGACCTCGAGGCGTTCCTCCGCACCGGCGATCCGGCGTTCGCGCACGACTTCGCGATCCCGGAGGCGCTCACGATGGCGGAGACGATCAGCTATCGCCCCGACCCGTACAACGAACACAAGAACAACTCGTTCGCCGGCTTCTCTCCTTGCTACGGCAGCGGCGACGACGGCGAGACGCCGTGGCGCGAGGGCCTGAACCACCGCGTCGGCAACTGCCCCGGCGACTACGGCTACAACAAGGTGCATCGGCTCGCGTACCTGCTCACCGCCGACCGCCGCTTCCTCGACTTCTTCGACATCGGCGCGGACACCGTCGTGCGGCTGTACACGAAGAAGCCGAAGGACAAGCCGCCGCACTGGTTCGAGCTCTCCGCCGCGCGGCAGACGTCGCAGTACCTCGAGCCGCTGCTGACGGCGGCGGAGTTCGGTCGCGACGACCCGGCGAAGAACCGCGCGCGCCGCGAAGTCGCGATCGGGTGGTTCGACTTCATGCGCACGCGCGCGCTCGAGCGCGGCCACACGTGCAACCTCCAAGGTAGCGGCTTCTCGAACCCGAAGGTGAAGGGCGACTGCCAGTCGGCGCAGCAGTGGATGCTCCCGATCTTCATCGACTGGGTGCTGCGGCTGTACTTCCTCTACGACCACGCGCCGGCGCGCGCGTGGCTGCACGAGTTCGTCCGCACGAGCACGCGCTTCACCACCGAGCTCGACGGCGACGGCCTCCCGAACTATGGCGCGCGCAACGGCGGCGACGGCTGGCGGACGGCCTACACGTGCCGCGCGAACAAGCGCGGCATCCAGGACGCGACCTGCACGAAGATCACCGACTGGGAGAACGGCAACTACTTCTACGCGAACGGGATGATCGCCTACCTCAACGCGCTCGCCCTCGTCCGCGAGGTCGACGAGGCGGACGAGACGCGGCTGTGCCGCTGGCTCCCCGACGCTTACGCCGCCGCGCTCCGCGCGATGGACGCGAGCGAACTCAACGCCTACACGTGGGGCAAGTCGCCGGGCCAGGCCTACGCCTTCGCCCAGCGCGCCGTCGCCAACCTCATGAAGTGCCGGACTGGCCGTTATGGCCGTTAACGGCGGCGTGAAGCCGCCTGCGGCCGCTACGTTCGCCTTCGGCTCACGGCGCGCTCGCCTTGGGCTCGCTTGCACTGGCCGTTAACGGCGGCGTGAAGCCGCCTGCGGCCGCTACGTTCGCCTTCGGCTCACGGCGCGCTCGCCTTGGGCTCGCTTGCACTGGCCGTTAACGGCGGCGTGAAGCCGCCTGCGGCCGCTACGTTCGCCTTCGGCTCACGGCGCGCTCGCCTTGGGCTCGCTTGCACTGGCCGTTAACGGCGGCGTGAAGCCGCCTGCGGCCGCTACGTTCGCGGCTTTGTGTTCGCTTGCGAGGAGCCCTGTTGGACGAAGCCGCTGACGGCGTTGGGGCGCCTCTATCGGCGGCGGC
The DNA here is from genome assembly GCA_030426505.1 of bacterium. Taxonomy (GTDB): domain Bacteria; phylum Myxococcota; class Kuafuiibacteriia; order Kuafuiibacteriales; family Kuafuiibacteriaceae; genus JAUHYN01. The sequence continues at coordinate 4,297 of JAUHYN010000714.1, forward strand.
GGATGAGCGCGACGAAGGCGAGGAGCGCGAGCGCGCTCCCGGCGGAGCCGCGGGTGGAAGTCGCTTCGCAGCCGCAGCCTCCGCTGCCGTCGTCGGTGCCGCCGGTGCCGGCGACGCCGCCGTCGCGGACGGGCTGAGCCACGCCGGCGTCACGGTCGGTGCCGGCGCCCGCGTCGCGGGTCGGGTCCACGCCGGAGTCCGGGTCGGCGCCGGAGTCGACGACGCCCGCGTCGACGCCGGGCATGTCGGGGAGGACGTCCATCGCGCCGCGCGGCTGGAAACGATAGCCGCCGAAGTACTCCGTCACGATCCCGCGCAGCGAGAAGACCTCGGTCGGGGTCGGCATGCCGGAGAGCCCGGTGGACGACGCGATGTAGATCTCCTGGCGCGTCCCGTCCGACACCCACGCGGGCATGTTCTGCGGGAAGCTCGACGGGACGGCCTCCCCGTTCGGGCCCTCCACCATCTCGACGTTCGGCACGACGAGCAGCTGCCCCTCGTACGCCTCCGCGTTCGCCTGCAGCGACGCGATCGACACCGTCACTTCCGGCGCCATCACCGTCCCGAG
>JAUHYN010000715.1 GCA_030426505.1 bacterium
GACCTTCTTGCACAGCGTCTGCGCGACCACGCCCTTGAGCGACTCGGACAGCATGACGCGGATCTGCGCCTGATGGTCCGTCGGGAACTGGTCGATGATGCGGTCGACCGTACTCGGCGCCGTGTTCGTGTGCAGCGTCCCGAACACGAGGTGGCCGGTCTCCGCCGTCTCGATCGCGATGTGGACGGTCTCGAGGTCACGCATCTCGCCGACGAGCACGATGTCCGGGTCCTCACGGAGCGCCGCGCGCAGCGCCGCCGAGAAGCTCGCGGTGTGCGTATGCACCTCGCGCTGGTTCACCAGGCACTTGATCGACTGGTGCACGAACTCGACCGGGTCCTCGATCGTGATGATGTGGTCGGCGCGCGACTTGTTGATGAGGTCGACCATCGCCGCGAGCGTCGTCGACTTGCCGGAGCCCGTCGGCCCCGTCACCACCACGAGGCCCTTCGGCAGCTCGCAGAAGGTCCGGATCACCGGCGGCAGACCGAGCTGCTCCGCGGTGAGGACCTTGCTCGGGATCGTCCGCATCACCGCGCCCACGCCGTTTCGGTCGCGGAAGAGGTTCATGCGGAAGCGCGCCACGTTCGGGATCTCATGCGCGTAGTCCGCGTCGTGCGTGTCGTAGAAGACCTCGCGCGCCGAGTCATGCGCGCACTCGATCATCCACTTCTCGATCTGGTCGCTGTCGAGCCGCCCATTCCAGCCGGGGAGCGGTTGGATGTCGCCGTCCTTGCGGATCATCGGCGGCTGGCCCGTCGTCAGGTGGAGGTCGGAGCCTCCGTTCTGCACGAGCAACGAGAGGATCTTGTCGATCGCCTTGGGCCCCTCGCGGAACCCGGCCATCGACACGCGCGACACGACCGGCCCCCCCGGGCGCTTGGCCGCGGGCGCCGCGGCCGGCGCCGCCGCCACCGGGACCTCGACCGGCGCGACCGCCATCGGCTCCGGCTCCGCCGCCTGCATGTGGCTCATGATGTCGATCGGCGCGTCGTCCTGCGGGTACTGGTTGTGCTCGATCAGCGACTCGGGCTCGGGCTCCACGGCGATCGCCGCGGGCGCGCCGCCGCCGGAGAAGCTGCCGTCGTCCGGGGAGACGATCGCGGTCATGCGGTCGCCGGAGGTCATCGTCCGCACGTGAACACGGCCCGAAGGCGCGTCGTAGAAGAACTCGGACTCGCCCGGGCCATCGACGGCCGCGCCGCCGGCGATCGGCTCGATGAGCTTGAGGATCTGCTCGGTCCGGACCTCCTTGTCGAGGATGACCTTCTCGGCCCCCTGGACACGGATTCGAACGGGCGTCCCCGTGCCGAACAAGAGGTGCTCGGCGCTCTTCTTGTGCATGGCCTCGATGAAACGATCGATTCGGTTCGCCACGTCGGTAAAGCGGTATATCAGGAGACTGATGAAGGTTCACCTGGTCGACGGGACCTACGAGTTGTTCCGTGCGTATTACGGCGCTCCCGAGGCGCAGGCACCCGATGGGCGCGAAGTCGGCGCGACACGCGCGCTCCTCGCTTCGTTCCTCTCACTCGTGACGAACGAGGGCGCGACACACGTCGCCGTTGCCTTCGATCACGTCATCGAATCGTTTCGCAACGATCTCTTCGATGGCTACAAGACCGGCGCAGGCATCGATCCGGCGCTGTACGGGCAATTCCACCTCGCGGAGCGCGCCACCGCCGCCCTCGGCCTCACCGTCTGGTCCATGGTCGAATTCGAGGCCGACGACGCCATCGCGGCGGGCGCCGCGCTCTACGGGGATGACGCGCGCGTGGAGCAGGTCGTGCTGTGCTCGCCCGACAAGGATCTCGCCCAGTGCGTCCGCGGCGACCGCGTCGTGCTCCACGACCGCCGCCGCAAGCAGACCTACGACGAGGCCGGCGTGCTCGAGAAGTACGGCGTCCCACCCGCGTCGATCCCCGACTGGCTCGCGCTCGTCGGCGACGCCGCGGACGGCCTCCCCGGCATCCCGCGCTGGGGCGCGAAGTCGTCCGCGCAGGTGCTCGCCGACTACCCGCACCTCGATCAGATCCCCGCGCTCCCCGGCCAGTGGAAGAGCAAAGTGCGCGGCGCGGCCACGCTCGCGGCGAACCTCGCCGCGCAGCGCGACGACGCCCTCCTCTACCGCACACTCGCGACGCTCCGCACGGACGTCCCGCTCGAGGAGTCCCTCGAAGATCTCGAGTGGCGCGGCGCGGATCGCGACGCGCTGACCGCGCTCGTCGAGGAGCTTGGCGACGACAAGCTCCTCGAGCGCATCCCGAAGTTCGCGTGATGGCGATCGGAGCTTTGCGAGGCGCGCCCTCTCTTCAGTATCGTGGACGGGTGCGCGCCGCGTTCGTCGTCCTCCTCGCCGCCTCTTCGACCGGCTGCCTCGGCTACACCAGCGCGCTCGGCTTCCGCGCGCGCCGCGCCGTGCTCGAAGACGACGCCGCCCGCTTCGAAGACCTGATGGAGGAGGCGGCCGACACCACGCCGGCCGGCCCGCTCGACAACCCGAAGCTCACCGTCCTCACCCACTTCCTCGATCTCGCGGGCGACCCGCTCTTCTTCCCGTACATCGAAGACTGGATGGCGAAGGGCTGGGTCAGCGACACGATGACGTGCGCGATCCACCGCGCGCGCTTCCGCGCGATGCGCGAGAAAGACCCGGCCGAAGCCGACCGCGCCGCCGACGTCTGCATCCGCCGGGCGCGCCACGCGGCGACCGATCCCGAGCTGTCGTGGGAGGTCGAGCGCTGCCTCGAAGAGGCGCCGTTCCTCGTCGACACCTCCACGACCGGCCTCGTCCCGTACCTGAAGATGGTCGCCGAACCGACGGAACCCGTGAAGTTCCGCTACGGCCTCCTCGACGGCATGACCCGCGTGTACATCAGCAGCCCCGCGCGCATCGCGAGCAACGATCCTTCGCTGTCGCGCGAGGAGGCCTCGCAGATCGCCCGCGAACACGTCGCGCGGCAAGTCGAGCGCCTCGACTTCATCATCGAGTCGGTGCGTCCCTTCGTGGACGCGACGCTCCTCGCGTCGTCGACCGCGCGCGGCGTGTTGGAGGTCGAGAGCGTGAGCGTCGCGCTCGGGACGAGCTACGTCGGGCGCTACGCGACGAGCCGCGAGCCGTACTACCGCGACGTCGCGTGGGGGTGGCTGCGCGCCCAGAAGAACCGCAAGCGCGTGAACCGCATCGCCGCGCTCGGGCTCTACAACCGCGCGAACGAGACGCGCAAAGACGTGTACTGGTACATATGCTCGCGCCACGGCGGCGACGAGAACGCGAAGAGCGGCGCCGGCGTGCTCGGCCCGCTCAACGTAGTCGAGGCGATCTCGATCCGGAAGAAGCAGCCCGTCGAAGACATGGACGCGCTCCGCACCTCCGTGTGCGTCGACGACGGCGAAGCCTACCCGAACATCAGCGGCCCGTACCCGCTCGAGGCGACCGGCCGCGGGAGCGTCACGGCCTCCGTCGCGGCGTCGCTCGGCGACGAGAAGATCCGAACCTCGGTGCTCCTCGAGAAGCGCGTCCTCGATTGAGCCCGTCGCGCGCGCTCAAGTCCCGCCGTCGGGGCGCGCGTAAGGGGCGAACGGCTCGACCGAGTGGCGCCGCCCGTTGAGCGCGACGAGCTCTTCCACGCCGAAGGCGAAAGGAGAGGTGCGCGGGAGCCGCTCACGAATGAACTCGAGCGTAATCGCGCGGACCTGCGCTCCGAGGCGCGCCGCATCGCCCGACTCGGCACAACCATCCCAGACCTCGAACAACAGCGCGCGGCGGTCCGCCTCGGACAGCGAAGCGTCCGCCCAGATCGCTTCGAGCCGCCCCCGCACCTCGAGCAACGCGCGCTGCCCGTTCTCGTGACAGGCCTGGTCCATGAGGTCCCATCGGAGCGCACGGGTACGATCGTAGATCGCCCGCTTGTCCGCGACGCGCGGGTCGTCGCCGAGGTTGTGCATGAGGGCCTCGGTGAGATCGACCGTGAACCGGCCACCGCCCCGGAGCTGAAGCGGCGGCGGACCTGGGACGCCATCCGGTCGCTCCAGCCGCGCCTGATTCGACGGCGTGTCGTCGAGGCGTTGGCGCAAGTTCATCGTCCCGTCGGGCGCGATGTCCGCGCGGAGCCGTGAGGACTCGACCTCGTAGCGGCCCTCCCCGCGCGGCCGAATCCGCACGTCGGCGTCGACTTCGGGGGGCAACTCCGCGCGCACCGAGGGGGTCGCTGCGGACGGGAGTGACCGCACCGAGAGGTCGAGCTCCGCAGAGCGGGGATCGAAGCCTCCCGCCCCCTCGAGGTTGTCCAGATCGACCATACCAAGGCGGATATCTTCGTCGTTGATGAAGAGGATCGTCTCCTGCGGCGTCATCTTCTCGGTGATCGTGGAGAACTTGCGGACGTCGCAGAACATTACCGAGAGCGGGCGAAGGTCGCCGCCGGGGGTGAGGTAGCGCTCCGGATCCTCGGCGATCTCCTCGATCACATCAGGGCTCATGAAGTGGGCGAACTGGTTCTTCACCGCCTTCTTCTCGCCCTCTGTCTTCACGTAGTTGTAGATCGTCAGCGTGCCCCAGGGCAGCGCGACGCCGAGCGCCGGGTAGACCGGGCCGAGCAGCCAGCCGGAGATGTCGAACGAGAACCAGGAAGCGGAGGCCACCGCCGCCGCGCCCACCGCCGCCGCCGCTCCGGCGAGCGCCGTCCGGTTGAAGGCGAGCAGCACCGAGACGAGGACGCCGACGGCGAGGATGAACAGCCGCTCCAGCCCCTCGGTCCAGTTCGGCTTGGTGATGAATGTGGGCTCGGAGAACCGCGCAATGGTCTCCTCCAGCTCCGCGATCTTCGCCTCCGCCTTGTCGATCTCCGCGCCGAACGCC
>JAUHYN010000716.1 GCA_030426505.1 bacterium
AGAACGCCCAACATGAGGAACTGCGTGAGTACGCTGAAACCGATACTCGGTCGGAAATGAGGGAAGCCCGTCGCAAGCATCCCGATCTCCACCGGCTCACCTCGGGCCTTTGCGAAGAGCGCCACGTACATCGAGCACAGCAGTGGGCCCAACAGGAGCCAGATAGGGAGGCTCGTCGCTAGGATCAATCCGAGATTCGAGAGCGCGAAGAACGTCCAATACTGATCGGCGATGAGGTTCTTGGCTTCGACGGTGACCTCGACGAGCCCGAGCGACGCCCGTACGGGAGGCGCGCGATCGCGCCCCGAGTCGACCCCTATGGACGCCGTAGGCGGTGCGTACGGGTTCTGCGGCTGCATTTCACCGACCCTAAGCGAAACGAGATGGACTGTCGCCGACCCACCCTTCCTTTCGGAGCCGAGACGATGGCGGGCGCGCCGCTCGAGCGCCGGCCATCAGACGAGCGCGTCGATCAGCGCGTCGAGCGAACTGTCGGTCTCGTCGCTCAGCGCGATGGATCGCGCCTCGCAGGCCTGGCTCGGCCTCGGCCCCCTCTGCCCCGGCCCGAAGCCCCGCATTCGACTGCGAATCCCTCGGTTCCGGCGTTGACCTGAGGTCCGACCTCCGGTTGTTCTCCGTCGCCTCATGACCGAGGCCACGGCACCGACCCCCGAAGTCCTAGAAGCGGTTCAACGCGACTTCTCCGGGCAGCTCGCCGACGCGGGACGCGACGTCGACGAACTGCAGCGGATCCGCTCGGCTTTCTTCGGCCCGAAGGGGCGCCTCACGTTGCTCCTGAAGTCCGTGGGCCAGCTCCCGCCGGAGGCGCGGCGCGACGCCGGGCGGCTCACCAACGAGGTGAAGCGCTCGCTCGAAGGCGCGCTGATGGAGGTGCTCGACGCGACCGCCGCCGAGGCGCGCGAGAAGGAGCTCCGGAAGGGCCGGCTCGACCTCTCGCTGCCCGGGCGCCGCGCGATCCCGAAGGGGTCGCTGCACCCGGTCACGCAGATCAACAACGAGATGGTCGACATCTTCGCGCGCATGGGCTTCGACGTCGCCGGCGGGCCCGAGGTCGAGACCGACTGGCACAACTTCGGCGCGCTCAACTTCCCCGACGACCACCCCGCGCGCGACATGCAGGACACGTTCTTCGTGCGCCCCCCGGACGACCGCCCGGCGGGCTCGCTCGTCCTCCGCACGCACACGTCGCCCGTACAGATCCGCGCGATGCTCGCGCAGGGCGCGCCGATCCGCATCGTGGCGCCGGGCCGCGTCTACCGCTGCGACTCGGACCCGACGCACTCGCCGATGTTCCACCAGATCGAGGGCCTGTGGGTCGACGAGGGCGTCTCGATGGCGCACCTGCGCGGCGTGCTCACCGGCTTCATCAACGCGCTCTTCGGCGAGCGCGGCGTGCGGCTTCGGCCGTCGTTCTTCCCGTTCGTCGAGCCGGGCGTCGAGGTCGACCTCGAGTGCGTCTTCTGCGACGGCGCGGGCTGTAACGTCTGCAAGCAGACCGGCTGGATGGAGATCCTCGGCGCCGGGATGGTCCACCCGAACGTCCTGAAGTCGTGCGGGATCGACGCGGAGAAGTACACCGGCTTCGCGTTCGGCCTCGGCATCGATCGCGTCGCGATGCTCCGCTGGGCCATCGACGACCTCGCTCACATGTTCCGAAGCGACGCCCGCTTCCTCTCGCAGATCCGGGGGATCTGAACGCCATGAAAGCATCGCTCAAGTGGATCAAGGAGATCCTCCCGTCCCTGAAGGCCGCGCCCGCGGCGATCGAGAAGCGCTTCAACGCGGTCGGCCTCGAGGTCGAAGCGGTCGAGCGTCAGGCCGAGCCCCTCGACGGTGTCATCGTCGGTGAGGTGAAGAAGCTCGCGCCGCACCCGGACGCCGACAAGCTCCGCGTCGCCGCCGTGTTCGACGGCGAGAAGACCCATCAAGTGGTCTGCGGCGCGCCGAACGTGAAGGAGGGCCAGCGCGTCGCGTTCGCGCCCGCCGGCCTCACGCTCGCGAACGGCGTCACGCTCGAGCAGCGGAAGATCCGCGGCGTCGAGAGCTCCGGGATGATCTGCTCGGAGGCCGAGCTCGGCATCTCGGACGAACACGAGGGCATCCTCGTCACCAAGCCGCGCGCGCGCGCGGGCACCGCGCTGTCGAAGGTCGAAGCCCTCGACGACGTCGTGCTCGAGCTCGGCGTCACGCCGAACCGCCCCGACGTCCTCTCGCACTTCGGCCTCGCGCGCGAGCTGTCGGCGATGTTCGGGCTCGAGCGCCCGAAGGCCTCGGTGCGCGTGCGCGAGTCCGGCGGCGACGCGAAGACCCACGCGAAGGTCTCCATCGACGACAAGCGCTGCGAGAAGTTCACCGGGCGCGTGCTGCTCGGCGTGAAGGTCGGCCCGTCGCCGACGTGGGTGAAGCGGCGCCTGAAGCAGCTCGGCATCCGCTCGATCTCGAACGTCGTCGACGCGACCAACATCGCGCTCATGGAGCTCGGCCACCCGTTGCACGCGTACGACCTGCACAAGGTCGCCGGGCAGAAGCTGGTCGCGCGCGCCGCGAAGGACGGCGAGAAGGTGACGCTCCTCGACGGCAGCGTGAAGACGCTCGTCGCCGACGACCTCGTCATCGCGGACGACAGCGGCCCGGTCGGCCTCGCCGGCGTGATGGGCGGCCTCGACTCCGAGGTCACCGACGCGACCGTCGACATCCTCCTCGAGGCGGCGGTGTTCGATCCGAAGAGCGTGCGCCAGTCCGCGCGGCGCCACGGGCTGCACACGGAGGCGTCGCACCGCTTCGAGCGCGGCGTCGACACGGAGATGGTGGAGACCGCGCTCGACCGCTGCGCGCAGCTGATCGTGGAGCTCGCGGGCGGGCAGGTCCTCAAGGGTCGGCTCGTCGACACGAAGGGCAAGCGCAAGCCGATCGTGGCGCCGATTCGCCCGGAGCGCGCGTCGATGCTGATCGGGCGGCCGTTCGACAAGAAGGAGGTCAAGGCGGCGCTCACCGCGCTCGGCCTCCGCGCGGTGAAGAACCCGGCCGCGGCGAAGGGCAAGAAGAAGGCGAAGAAGAAGGACCTGTACGCCGACGCGCTGTTCTTCGAGGTGCCGAGCTGGCGCTTGGACCTGTCGCTCGAAGAGGACCTGATCGAGGAGGTCGGTCGGCTGTACGGCTACGACAACATCCCGGCGATCATGCCGCCGGGGCGCCGCGAGCCGTTCACCGAAGCGCCGAAGCGCCTCGCCGAGCGCGACGTCCGCGAGATCCTCGCGCACGAGGGCTACGGCGAGTGCATCTCGCTGGCGTTCGACGCCGAGCATGACGCGGAGGCGATGGGCCTCGACCTCGCGCAGGCGGTGACGCTCGCGAACCCGCTCGGCGAGGAGTCGCGCGTGATGCGGATGTCGCTCGTGCCCGCGCTGTTGCGCGCGGCGCGGCTCAACCAGGACAACCTCCCGAGCGTCACGGACCTCGCGCTGTTCGAGGTGGGCAAGACGTTCGCGTGGGCGAAGCCGGCCGGCGAGCTGCCGAAGGAGGCGCTCCGCATCGGGCTGTTGTTGCGCGGGAACCGCGCGCCGGTGTCGTGGACCGAGAAGGGGACGCCGGTCGACGCATTCGATCTGAAGGGGAGCATCGAGGCGGTCCTCGAGCACTACCGGGTCGAGGGCGTCCGGTGGCTCGCGCACGAGGTCGCGTGGCTTCACCCGCGCTCGGCGACGCGCATCGACCACGACGGGCGGACGCTCGGGCTCTTCGGGGAGCTGCACCCGGCCGTCGCGGAGAAGTACGGGCTCGAAGGGGCGCCGGCGTTCGTCGCGCAGCTCGAGCTCGACGCGATCGTGAAGGTCGCGGGGGCGCGCGCGCGGTTCGTGCCGCTGCCGAAGCTGCCGCCGGCCCAGCGGGACCTGTCGTTCTTCGTGAGCGAGGACGTCGCGGCGGACACGGTGCTCGCCACCATCCGCGGCGCGGCGGGCCCGCAGCTCGAGCGCGTGGAGCTGTTCGACGTCTACGTGGGCAAGGGCGTGCCGGAGGGGCAGAAGAGCCTCGCCGTGGCGCTCGTCTTCCGGGCCCCGGACCGCACGCTCACGGACAGCGAGGTCGATGGCGCCCAGAAGACCATCATCGCCGCCCTCGAGGGCGAGCTCAGCGCGCGCGTCCGCGCCGGCTGACCCCACAAAAAAACGCCCGATACGATCATGATCCGACCCGGTCGCCTCCGACCGGGTTCGGGATCCGTCCGCGTAATACCTCGGGATCATTGCTGATTTCTTAATGTGGAAAAAAGTAAGGTGGGGTACGCACAAGTACGCAACTTCCCCTCCTTAGGAACGATAACTCCAAGTGTTCAAGCTGGCCTGGTTGGTCAGCCCGAAACGACGAACCAAGGCCCGCTGGGCCTAGCTTTTGAACAAAAAACAGGAATCGGCCCCGAGGGGCCTTCAGGAGAAAGACCATGTCCGCCATCGGAAACGCGATCTCGAACGGTTACAACAACGTCATGAAGGCGTCCGACGCCCTCAACGCTGACAAGCTCGCCAACCGCCTCGTCGAGGCCGGTTACAACAGCGGCCTGGGCCGCGCGGGTGGTGTCGCGGCCGGTGGTATCGGCGTGGTGGCTTCGGCCGGCGCGACCGCGGCGCTCTGGGCGAAGATGAACCCCGTCGACACGCTCCTGACCGAGATGCCGGCCGCCGTCGCTGCGCAGAGCGGCTTCCTGCACCAGGCCATCGAGGTCGGCGCCAAGGGCCTCGAGGCCGCCGGTGAGACCTTCATCCTCGCCAACACGGCGAACTTCGGCCTCCAGTCGATCGACTCGGTCGTCGACATGATCAAGGCGACGAAGCACGAC
>JAUHYN010000717.1 GCA_030426505.1 bacterium
GCGCGCGCGCCTGGCGGACGGCTGGAGCGTGGTGATCGCCGCCGCCGGCACGGGCAGCGCCCATCGCATCGTCGAGCAGTGCGGCGAGCAGGACATCCCGGCCCGCGTCGCCGCCCACGGGGACGACCTCGGACTCCTGCAGCACGCGGAGCAGACTGACTTGAACCTCGAGCGGCATGTCACCGATCTCGTCGAGGAGCAGCGTGCCCTGATCGGCGGCCCGGATCTGACCGATGCGCGATCGCTCGGCCATCGAGTGCGCGCCCTTCTCGACACCGAAGAGCTCGGAGGCGACGAGGTTCTGCTGTACGGCGGCGGTGTTGATCGCGAGGAAGGGTCCGGTCCGTTGGGACCCGTCGTGCAGCGCGCGCGCGAGCACTTCTTTACCGGTGCCGGTGGCGCCGAGGAGCATCACGGGCACGCGTGTCCGGGCGACGCGGCGGAGTCGCCGCGCGACGTTGACGAACGGTGGGTAGAGCGAGCCCAGCACACCTTCCGCGGGCGGTTCGAGCGTGAACGAATCCGGCACGACCATCGATCGGAAGAGCCAGAAGGTGGAGCCCGTCTCGAAGATGTCGCCGTCGGAGAGCGGCGCGGACGATCGGCGCACGCCCCAGATGAGTGTGCCGTTGCTCGAACCGATGTCGTCGATCTGCCAACCCTCGGCGTGCTTCTCGAGGACGGCGTGATCGCCGGACATCCAACGGTCGCGTACTTCGACCCGATCTTCTTGTTCGTTCGGGACGTCGTCGCGGCGACCGAGCAGAAGGCGCGATCGATCGTCGAGTGCGTAGACCTCGGGGAGCGCGAGTGGGTCGGCGGCGGTGCCGATGCGGACGAGCCAGGTTCGCGGTTTCTTCGCCTCTTCTTGGGCGTTCTGCTCTTCCTCGATGCGTTCGGTCCGCGAGCGAGGCTGTCCGTCGTCCACCAACTCCCGCACTGTTCGTCGAATTCAGACCGTGTTTCAAGTGTGTTGTTACATGCGTCACGTGAGCAGACTTTGCCGGAGGACAGCGTCGAACAGGTGACGCTCGGTCGGTCGCGTATGCGGGCCCGACGAGTTGGTATGCGGATCGCATCGCAAGGGGGGCTCGGGCCGTGCGTTTGGTGGTGTGCGCTGGTGAACGCGGTTAAGGTCCGAACAGGAGTACTGGCATGTTGATTCAGACCGTTCTCGTCACCGCGGCCTTGGTCACGAGCGCTGCGCCTGCGACCCGCGTCGCGGTGCTGCTCGACGACGCCGCGGCGGGGCACCCCGCGACCGCCGCGATCGAAGGCAAACTCCAGAAGCTCGGCTACGAGGTGGTGGCCGCGAGTGTCTCGGAGAGGATGCGGAAGGTCGTCGCGCCGAAGGATCTCCTCGAGAACCGCTTGCCCGACGGGCTGTCCGTATTCGAGGCGGATGCAGTCATCGCCGGCGCCGCGACGTACGGCGAGCCCGAGGCGGTCGACGTCGTGAAGAGCGTCCAGGTCTCGCTGACGGTCCGGCTGATCGACCTGGGGACGGGCCAGTCGGAGGCGACGCTGCGCGCGGGCGGGGTCGGGATCGGCGCGGGCGGCCCGAACTTGTTGGCGTCCGGGGCCGAGCAGGCGGTCGAGATCCTCTTCTCCAAGAATGGGTTGGAGAAGGCGCTCGAGAAGGTCGGGCAAACGGCGGGCGCGGTGACGCTCGTCGTTCAGGACATCCCGAACCGCAACGTACTCGTCGAACTCAAGGCCGGTCTCGAGGATGCGCTCGCGGGCGCGCCGGTGAAGGAGATCTACTTCGCGAAGGGCCTCGGCAAGTTGGTGCTCGGCGGGAGCAAGTCCGACAAGTCGATGGTCGGCCCGGACATCGCGGATCTCATCGCGCAGAAGAAGGGGCTCGCGCTCGCGGTCGACGAAGTCGCGAACACGCGGATCGTCGCACGCTACGATCGCTCCCGTACGGTTCACGTCCACGCGCTCGTGGTGGAGCCGAAGCTCACGCGCAAGAACAAGAAGCGGGCGACGGAGCTCGGCCGCTACCTCGCCACGCAGCTCGCCACGTTCGAGTTCGCGCGCGCCTCGTACATGCCGGGGCGGATGTCGCGGAAGCGCGCCGTGAAAGAGGCGAAGAAGATCGGCGCGGGTGTCGTCGTCGAAGCGGACTTGCTCGGGAAGGGCAAGAAGGCGGCGATGTCGATCCGCATCATCGACGTGAAGACCGGCCGACCGATCCACCGCGGACAGCAGCGGGTCGACGGCGAGGGTGACTTCGCGGCGGCGGATGCGCTGGTGACGGCGCTGAAGACGGACCTGCCCGAGAAGCTGGCCGTGCTCGAGCCGAAGGAGAGCAAGAAGACGCGGCCGTCCGAAGCGACCGCAGCCACGACCCCCGCGAAGGTGACTCCGGTCCCCGAGCGGAGCCCGACTGTCGCGCCCAAGCCGAAGGGCGCCGAGGATCTCAAGTGACCACGACCCTGCTCATCGCGGCCGCGCTGGCCGCGCAGACCGGCGGCGACGCCGAGCTGACGCCCCCCGAGCTGACCACCAAGACCCGCATCGCGATCATGACGATCAAGGCGAGCGGTGTGCCGGAGGAGTACGCCGAGGGCCTGACCGAGACGATCGCGACGACCGTCCAGGAGACCGGCGTCTTCGAGACGATCTCGCCGCGCCAACTCTCTTCGCTCCTCGCGTACGAGAAGCGGAAGGAGCTGCTCGGCGGGTGCGCGCAGGAGGCGTGCTACGTCCAGATCGCGAAGACGGTGAAGGCGGATCACCTCGTGGCCGGGAGCGTGGCGAAGGTGGGCGAGAAGCTCACGCTGAACCTCGTGCTGATCGACGCCGCGGAGGGAAAGGCGCTGAAGCGGAACAATCGCGAGTCGGCGAGCGCTTCGAACCTGCTGGACGACGCGCGCTCGGCGGCGATCGTCTTGCTCCAACCGATCCTCAACGCGCGGCGCGGCTACCTCAAGGTCGCGGTCAACGTCCCGGACGCGCAGATCGTCGTCGACGACGAGCAGCGCCACGAGGGCGTGGGGCAGGTCATCGCGCTCGCGGCGGGGCCGCACGTGTTGAAGGTGAAGCGGGACGGCTTCTACGCCACGAGCGCGGACGTCTTCGTTCGCCCCGGTCGGGTGTCCGCCGAGGACGTGAAGCTCATCCCGGCGCGGGAGACGATCGAGGACTACGAGTCGAGCGCAGACCTCATGCGGTGGGGCGCGTACGGCACGGCGGTGCTCGCCGCTGGAGCGGCGGTCGCGGGTGGCGTGTTCTACGCGCGGGCCTCCGACAACAAGGACTTCGTGGATCGCTACTCGAGCGCGCTCGCGGTGGACCGTCCGCTGATCGGGACGCCCGAGGAGGCGATGTCGCAGCGCGACAGCTTCCAGACGAACCAGGCGCTGTACCTGTCGATGATCGGGACCGCCGTGATCTCCGGCGGCGTCTCCCTCTTCCTCTGGCTCAGCGGCGACGACCCGGACCGCTACGAAGAGTTCCACAGCCTCACCGGCCTGTGATTCGCGGTCCGCACCCGCGGACAGGTTTGTGACCCCCGAGAATACTTGGGCTAACCTCCGGCCCGTGGTCGCGGCCGGGGATCGTCTGGGTGGGCACCTGCTCGTCGAGCCGATCGGGTCGCGCGGGCCGACGACCGTGTGGCTCGCGCGGACGCCCGCCGGCGACCAGGTGCTCCTCGACGTCACGCCGGTCGCCGCGGACCAGGTCGCGCTCCTCGGGGCGCGCCTCGAACGCGACCTCGAGCGGGCGCGCGCGATCGATCATGAGAACGTGATGCGCGTGCTCGGCGCGGGCGTGGAGAAGGGGTGCCGGTACCTCGTCAACGCGTTCAGCCCCGGGATGTTGCTCTCCGAGCTCATGGCGGCGGGGCGTGCGCTCGACATCCACTTCTCGCCGGGCGTCGCCGGGAGCATCACGCGGCAGGTCGCGTCGGCCGTCGCGGCGGTCCACGAAGCGGCGTCATCGGACGGGCTCCGCGGCGCTCGGAACCACGAGCTGACGCCCGCGCACGTCTTCGTCGCGGAGTCCGGCGTCGTGCAGCTCGCCGCGCTGTTCTCCGCGAACGACTCGCAAGACCTGATGTCGACGGCGGGCGTGCAGAGCAGCGGCGTCATCGCGTACCTCAGCCCGGAGGTCGCGGCGACCGGGCACGGCGACGGGCGCAGCGACCTCTTCGCGATCGGCGTGATGCTCCACGAGATGCTCTCGGGCGAGCCGCTGTTCCACCGCGCCTCGGACGTCGCGACCCTCGAGGCCCTCGCGACCAGCGCGATCCCGGGGCTGGCGAGCATCGTCCCGGCGCGGCTCGCGGCGGTGACGATGCGGTGCCTCGCGCGAGATCCGGGGGAGCGCTACGAATCGGCCGCGGTCCTGGAGGCTGCGCTCGAGTCCGCGACGGTCGATCAGCCGGACGCCGACCCGCTCGGCGTCGCGGGGCACGTCGCGGATGTCCTCGTCGCGCAGCCGCGCCAGCCCAAGGGCCGAACGTTCCAGCTCTCCGCGGCGTCGCAGAGCGGAGCGCCGAAGAAGGTCGGAGCTCCCGAAAAGGCCGCACCCGCCCGGGTCGCGCCGTCCACGCCGCCGCCCAAGGACGGAGGCACCGATCCGTTCTTCGACGTGGAGCGCGACGGCGACGGCATCGAGAACCCGCGCTTCGAGGTGCTCGGCCGCCTGGGGAGCGGCGGGATGGGGGAGGTGTATCGCGTCCGCGATCACGAGCTGAACGAGGTCGTCGCGCTCAAGCTGATCCCCGCGCACAACGCGAGCGAGCTGCACTCCATCGAGCGCCTCAAACGCGAGGTGCGCCTCGCGCGACGCATTGCGAGCGAGCACGTCTGTCGCATCTTCGACTTGGTCGATCTCG
>JAUHYN010000718.1 GCA_030426505.1 bacterium
ATGCCCGACGCGGTCCGCGTCCTCGCGCGCGCGGCGGAGTACGAGACCGACGCCGACACGCTCCTCGCCGTCGGTCGCGCCTTCCACGAGTTCGCCGTCTACGACCGCGCGATCGGGGCGTTGGAGGCGGCGCACGACGCCCGCCCCGGGTTCGTCGTGCGGGTCCACGCGGGCGAGAACCCGGCGCACACGAACAACGTGCGCCGCGCGTTGGAGATCGCGGGGCCGTACGACGTCGAGCTCCGCATCGGGCACGGGCTCTACGGCTTGGACGACGCGACGCTCGAACGCCTCGCGGCGCGCGGCGCGATCGTGGAGTTCAACCTCGACTCCAACTACGCGCTCAACAACCTGAAGCGCTGCCCGGAGGCCCCGATCGATCGCTACGCGCGCGCGGGCGTCCCCATCGTGATCGGCACCGACGGCTACGGGCTGTACGGCACGACGATCCCGGACGCCCTCGAGACCGCGCGCCTCGCGGGGCTCGAGGACGAACACGTCGCGCGGATCGCCGAACTCGAGACCGAGCTCCTCGCGCGCCGGAGGGTGCAGGAAGCGACCCGCCGCGCCCGGATCGATGTCGAGCCGGATCCGCCGCTGCGCCACTTCACCGTGGCGGTCGCCGAGGCCAAGTCCCGCGCGCGCCGCGAACGCGAAGACGCGTTCTCGGCCGCCCTCGCGCGCACGAGGCGACCGGTGTACCGCGCGGACGAAGTGGACTTCGGCGGACGCCGCGTCGTGTCGATCGCGGGCGCGTGGCGGCACAGCTACGCGAAGTGGAGCGACGCCGAGCGCGGCCTGGCGCGCGCGTTCGTCACCGCGTTGGTGGCCGCGCTGGATCCCGAGCGCCACGTCCTGCTCACCGGCGGGACGCGCGAGGGCGTGGAGGGCGTCGTCCACGCCGTGGCGGGCGACCACGACGTGATGGGCGTGGTCGGCGCCGCGGTCACGCTCGAAGCCATCGACGATCGCGTCGCGGCGTTCATCCGCATCGGCGACACGTTCTTCGACAAGGCGGCCGCGCTCTACGATCTCGTCGCGCGGACGGACGGGATCGCGGTGTTCGTCGGCGGCGGGCCGATCGTCCACGACGAGATCCAGACCGCCGCGAACCTGAGGCTCCGCCGCGCGCTGTTCACGCCGGTGCCGGGCGCCGCGCGGGAACACGCCGCCGTGGATCCGGGCCGCGCCGTGGAGCGCGCCGAGGAGGTGATCGCGTCACTGGAGCGCGTCGCGCCGTCCGCGCCGTTCTGGCACCGCGGCGCCAACGAGGTCGTCGACTGCGTCGTCTTCCGCGGCGACGAGGTGCTCCTGATCCAGCGCGACGCCGACGCGCCCTCCGAGCCCCTGGCGTGGGCGCTCCCCGGCGGCTTCCGCGAGACCGAGGCGGAGGTGGGCGCGCCGTTCGTCGCGTCGGAGCCAGCGCGCGCGGCGGCGCTGCGTGAGCTCGTCGAGGAGACGACGCTCGACCTCTTCGAGATCGGCGCACACCTGGTCGAGGTCGGCGTGTTCGAGGGCTCCGGCCGTGACCCGCGCGACACGCCGGTTGCGTGGAGTCGGAGCACGGCGTTCGCGATCGATCTCCCGCCGGCGTTCGCGTCACGCCCGATCGTGGGCGGAGACGACGCGCGTGACGCGCGGTGGTTCCGCCTCGACGCGCTCCCGCGCCTCGCGTTCGATCACGCGCGGATCATTCGGCGGGCAGCGGGACGTCTCGGCCGTCCGCCGCCGCGATCCCGCGCGGACCCATGAGGTAGACGAGGCCGCGGATCATCGCGACGAGCTGCACGCCGTGGACGGCGACGCCGAGCACGGTCCACGCGAAGTGCATCCCGAGGCGCTGGACCTCGAGGACCCAGACCACCGTGAGCGCGACCATCCCCGCGCTCCCGAACCAGCCCGCGACGACGAGCGCGCGGCGGCCGCGTTGTCCGCCGCTCCGTCCGATGAACCCGGTGATCGTGAAGGAGACACCGAGGCCCATCATCCACACGAAGGAGCGACGCGCGAAGCCGAACAGCAACTCGGACCACACTCCGAACGTCTCGACCTCGACGTCCTGCGCGAGGATGTGGTCGTAGAGTCGCAGCGCGCCGTGGGTGAAGAGCGCCATGAGGATCAACAGCGGTCCGAGCAGGAGGCACACGAGCGCCATCGACCGCAGTCGCTTGCGCGGGTCGCTCACCGCGGTGGCTCCAGGAGCAGGTAGTCCTCGCCCTCGGCCGCGCCCTTCGGCATCGGGTTCTGCGTCGCGCTCGCGCGGTGGTCGTAGTCGACGAAGCGGTACAGCAGCGCTTCGTCGCGACCCTTCGGGATGCCGAGGCGCCGCGCGACGACGATCTTCGAGGGGCGCGCGCCGACGTCCTCCACGAAGAAGCGGCGGCGATCGAAGGTCTTCGTCGTCCACTCCGGGACCCGCAGGTCCAGGGACCGACACACGAGGGTCTGCCCGGCGCACAGCCGGTGCTCGGGGCGGCGACGGTCCTTCAGGGGATTGAGCCGGTGCATGATCTCGAGCGTCGAGGCCGGTGACCGCGCGTCCACGAACGGGCGGCCGCCCTTGATGAGGACGGCGTTCCCGGCGCCGCGGCAGCTGAAGTTCACGGAGTCCGACCCGCGGCTGTAGTACATGTAGATCGTGCCGGGCGGCATGAAGAGCGCCTCGCGGCTCGGCGTGCGCCCGAGCGACGCGTGGCTCCCCTTCTCGCGCCGGTAGTACGCCTCGGTCTCGACGATCGCGACCGACAGCCACACGCCCTCGAACCGCCTCCGGAGGACCTTCCCCAGCAGGTCCTTCGCGACGGTCTGGGCGTCTCGGTCGAAGAAGGCTGCGGTCAGCATCCCAGGCATCCGGAGCCTAGCATTGCGAGGGGCGGGCGGGTGCTCCAGACTCGAAGCCCCGCGGTATGGCGGACGACAAGACGAGCGCTGGCTCGGTCGTGGACGACCGGTTCGTACTCCTCTCGCGCCTCGGCCAGGGCGGTGGGGCGACGGTTTGGCTCGCCGAAGACAGCGTCGCCGGCCGCGAGGTCGCGCTGAAGCTCGTGCATGCGCACTTGCGGCGGCAGGCGCGGGCGATCGAGCGGTTCGCGCGGGAGGCCGCGGTGCTGCTCGAGCTCGACCACCCGCACATCGCGCGCTGCCACGCGTTCAACATGGCGTCCGCGACGCCGTACATCGCGATGGACTACGTGAAGGGGCACAGCCTCAAGGACGAGCTCGGGCGCCGCGCGACCTTGGACCGGCACTTCACCACGCCGCTCTTGTTGCGCCTGTTCACCGAGCTCACGTCTGCGGTCGCGTACGCGCACGACAAGGGCGTGCTGCACCGTGACCTCTCCGCTGCGAATGTGCTGCTCGACATGACCGGCGACGAGATGTCGACGCGCGTCGTGGATTTCGGCGTCGCGAAGTTGATGGACGGCGATCGCTCCCACGCGACTACGCTCGGTCGCATCATCGGGACGCCCGCGTCGCTGGCGCCGGAGATGGCGGCGGGCGAGGCGATCGATCACCGCGCGGACCAGTACTCGCTCGGGGTGTTGTTGTTCGAGATGCTCACGCTACGTCGCGCGTGGGTGCTCGACGGCCGCGGAGGTCACCAGCCGGCGTACGACGGCCCCATCCCGCAGATCGCGGAGAACCGCCCGCTCGGGCTCTTCCAGCGCATCTGCAGCGCGCCGCGTCCGGACGTCCAGCAGGTGCGCCCGGAGCTGCCGACCGCGATCGCGGACGTCGTGAAGCGCGCGCTCGCCGCGGAGGCCGAGGAGCGGTTCGAGTCGGTGGCCGCGTTGGGGGCCGCGACGGCGGAGGCGCTCGAGGGCGTGGTGCTCGCCGAGGTCGACGCGACCTACGTGGTCGAGCGCGGGCGGCGGCGCGGGAGCACCGTCGCGCCCCCGGGCGTGGAGGCGGCGCCGGAGCACACCGGTGTCGTGCCCCGTCGCGCTTCGTCGTTGGTGATCGCGTCGCGCGACGTGAGCGAAGACGTGGAGGTCGTCGACCCGGCGAACCTCCCGACGCGTGAGAACGCGGTGCCTTCGGTCTCGCGGCCGGCGCAGGTGCGGACGCAGACGGTCGAGCTCGCGGATCCGACGCAGGCGCCGACGGACGCGATCCCGGTCGTGGCGCGGCCCGCGGGGGACCACGAGACCGACCTCGAAATCAACGCGCCGACGCCGATCGTGATGACGCCGTCGGGGGCGTCCGAGCCGCCCGAGGATCCGACGCCGCACCTCGTGACGCGGCCCGCGCTCGGGCTCTCGGCGCCGGACGCATTCGAAGAGCGGGGCCCGGACACGGCCGCGATCTACGAACCCACGCAGCCGGCCGCGCCCAAGCCCTCGGGGCGGGGGCGCTTGGTCGCGCTGGCGGTGGGCGTGGGGGTCGCGCTCGCGCTGCTCGTGGTGTTCGGGCTGCCGTTCGCCCAGGAGGCGCCGCGGGCCGAGCCACGCGCCGAGGTCGAAGCGCCAGCGGTCCAGCCCACCGCCACCGCGGCGCCCAAGCCGGCGCCGGTGGTCGCCGCGCCGCCGCCGATCGAACCGGCGCGCACGGCCAAGAAGCCCCGGCGCCGCCGCGCGAAGGAGACGCCCGTGGCCGCGACGCCGCCTCCAGCTCCGCCGGTGTCGCCGCCGCGCGCGGCGCGGCACGGGCGCTTGCGAGCGCTCCTCGAGCGCGTGAAGTCATCGCCGTCGGAGCCTGACAGGCGTCAGCCATAAGGGGATGATGCAATGAATACGCCGCATATCGCCATAGACGCGATGGGCGGCGATGAAGGCGTGCGCGTCATGATGGCGGGCGTGGCCGAGGCCCGGCGCCGTCATGATGGCCTCCGGTTCAGCCTGTTCGGC
>JAUHYN010000719.1 GCA_030426505.1 bacterium
TCGACGGCCTCGCGTACGCGCACACGAAGTCGGACGACTTCGGCGAGCCGCTCAACATCGTCCACCGCGACATCACGCCGGAGAACGTGATGGTCGGTTGGAACGGGAACGTGAAGATCCTCGACTTCGGGATCGCGAAGGCGAACTCGCAGACGGACCACACGAAGGCCGGCGAGATCAAAGGCAAGCTCTCGTACATGTCCCCCGAGCAGGGGATGGGGAAGAAGCTCGACGAGCGCTCGGACATCTTCACGCTGGGCGTCGTGCTCTACGAGTGGATCACGGGCTACAAGCTCTTCACCGGCGAGAACGAGATGGCGATCCTCAAGTCGATCATCGACGGCCGGATCTATCCGCCCTCGTACTTCCGCGAGGACATCCCGGAGGGCATCGAGGCGATCCTCATGAAGGCCCTCGCGAAGGATCGCGACGAACGCTACCAGACCGCGCGCGACATGCAGTTCGACATCCAGCAGTGGCTGCACACGGTCGCGGCGTTCACGCCGACCAACACGCACCTCGCGAACTTCATGAAGCAGATCTTCGCGGACGAGATCGAGCGCGAGCGCGAACGCTCCGCGCAGGCCGCGAAGGCGCGCAAGGGCCAGACGCCCCCGCCGGTCCCGGCGACCGGCAAACACGACGTGATGGTCGGCGAGGCCGTCGGCAAGGTGAAGGAGGGGAGCGACAAGTCCGCGGCGCTGATCGTCGTCGACTCCTCGATCCGCCAGGACAATGGCGCCTCCAGCGGCACGACGCTCGCGGTCGATCTGTCCCCGGCCGAGTTCGAGAAGATCCGCGTCGTCGCGGAGCGCCAGGGCGTGCGCCCGGAGGAGGTCGCGCGCGACCTCGTCCGCAACACCATCAAGTACTTCTAGGTGAAGCGATGCTCGCCCATCGGGCGAGCATCGTCTGAACCTGTGCCAGGAAGGCGCGCGCGCAGCGCGCGTCTGACGTAGGTACGGGGCCTCGGCATGACCGCGGAAGTCCGCGCGAGGCTGTGCCAGGAAGGCGCGCGCGCAGCGCGCGTCTGACGTAGGTACGGGGCCTAGGCAAAATCGCGGAAGTCCGCGCGAGGCTGTGCCAGGAAGGCGCGCGCGCAGCGCGCGTCTGACGTAGAATTAGAGGCGTGACCGTCGCACGGCCCCGAGCGCCGCGGCCACCACCGCGCCCAGCGCCGACAGCGCGAAGAACCCGAGCATCGCTCGGTAGCCCTCGGGGTGGTCCGCGCCGGCGCCGGAGGCGTCGTTGATCCGGCCCGCGACGAGGTTCGCGACGGTGAGGCCCACGTTCTGGAGCATCGCCATCAGCCCGTAGGCGGTCCCGAGTCGCGCCGGCTCGACCTCGAGCGCCACGGCCGGCCACAGCACGGCCGGGACCAGCGCGAACGTGATCCCGAGGAGCACGGTCACAATCCGCGGATCGGTCTGGATCAACAGGAGGCCGAAGCTCGCGAGCAACAACAGCGCACCGCCGATCAGCAACGCGCCGTGGCGCCGCACGCGATCGGCGAGGCCCCCGAAGATCGGCGTCGCGATCACCGCGGCCAGGAACACGATCCCGTTCGTGGTGCTCGCCTCCTCGAGCGAGAGTTGGTGCGCGTGTTGGTAGTACTTCACGGCGAACGTGCTGCGAAACGGGAAGATCGTCGCGTAGAACAGCACGCAGGTCGCGACGAGGAAGTAGTAACGCGGGCCGAAGTCGAGGAGGCGTCGCCACTCGAAGCGCTCCGCCGCGGCGTCGTGCGCACCGACCGACGCGCGGCGATCCACGATCGCGTACGCGATCGCACCGACCAACCCAACGCCCGCGACCGCGACCGCGACGAGCAGCGGCGGTCGCCACCCGGCCGCGTACAAGGACGGCGCCCACGCCGGGGAGACGTCGGCGGCGTACGAGCCCGCGCGCGCGACGCTCACCGCGAGCGCCATCGCGAGCGCGAGGTTCGCCTGCTTGAACCACAACCCGATCGCGGTGGTGATCGCGATGATCATCGTCTCGGCGCCGAGGCCGAACACGAGGCGCCCAGCCGCCATCGTCGCGAAGTCGCCGCGCGCCGCCGTGAGCGCGGCGCCCGCGAAGACGATGCTCGCGGTGCCGATCAACACGCGCCGCAGCCCGTAGCGATCCACGAGGACGCCGCCGACCAACACCATCACGACATTGGGCGCGCTGTAGATCGCGTTGAGCCCGCCGATCTGCGTGTCGGTGAAGCCGAGGTCGCGCGCGAGCGTCTCGGCGAGCGGCGCGATCGCGTCGTAACCGTAGTACGCCCCGAACATCAGGAGGCCGAGGAGAGCGAGGACCGCCCAACGTGCGCGAGGCGCGGCGTCCATCAGTCGGTGACCGCGACGACGACGACGGCGAGGCCCCCGACGAACACCGCGACCGTGAAGCTCGCGATCGCGAGGACCCGCACGAGCTTGACGACCGTGCTCTCGCGTTCACCGAGGATCGCGAATCGCTTCGTAGCCACGATCAGTCTCCGGCGATCACGCCCTTGAGCGCTTCGATGCTCTCGAGCCACTTCGCGTACTCGACGAGCGTGCGCGCGTTGTTCGCGGCGTGCTTGCCGCCGCGCGCCTCCAGGGCGTCGGCGAGCGCGCGGAAGTCGCAGATGGCGCGATCGCCGAGCTGGCCGACGGGCGGCAGCGGGCGATTCGCATAGCGGCGCACTTCCGATCGTTTGGGCCGGAACTCGTCCGGGCACGGGATCTCCTTCGCGACGATCGGGCCGGCGGCCGGGATGGGGCGGAAGCCGCCGCCGTCGTCCGCGGTGTCCCCGCCGCGCGGGACGAGGAAGCGACGCGCGACGATCCTCCGACCGTACACTTTGCGGATCGGATCGACGACCACGCCGCGGCCGCTCACGCTGTGCGTGATGAGGTTGCCGCCGAGGTAGACGACGACGTGGTTCGGGACGCCGGCGCGATCCACGTAGAAGATCAGATCGCCGGGGAGGAGGGTGCGGCCGAGGTTCTTCGGATCGATCGGGAGATCCAGCCCGAGGCGGATCTGTTGACGCGTGGTCCGCGGGAGCTCGATGTTGAAGAGGTCCCGGTACATCTGGCGGAGGTACGCGGAGCAGTCGATCCCGCTCTTACCGGTGCCGCCCCACTGATACCGCGTGCCGAGCCACCGATTGGCGAACGAACGGATCCGCGAGGACCGGCTCGCGGCGTAGAGCGTGCCGGGGAGGGCGAGCGCGAGGAGCAGGGCGGCGATGACGCGACGGGTCTTCACGGATGCGGGGACGCGGGGGCGAACCGCGTGACTTTTTGACGCCTGCCGTTCATCGTACCATCCAAACTCGGTGCTTGGCGCCACGCGCGCAACCCTGTGCCGGGCCCGTCCGATTGACCCCGCCGTCGCGCCTTGGTAGCGCCCGGCACTGAAGGACCCGCCATGAACCACGACGCTCGACGCTCACTTGGCCTGACTCAGACACTTTTGTACGCGGTGCTCGCCGCGGGCACCACCATCAACTGCGACTGCTCCGAGGACCCGACGTTCATCGCGAGTGGGAACTATATGCCCGCCACGGTCCTCGATCTCGGGGACGTCTCCGTGGATTCGGAGAAGACCGTCGGGATTACCGTCCTCAGTGACGGCAGCGCGGCCTACAACATCATCGAATTGGTCGAACAATTCGACGCCGACGACGCAGGCAAGTGGACGGTCGTCGTCGATGAAGCGCTCACCTCCGGCCTCGCGCCGAGCCAGACCGCGACCATTACCGTCACGTATCGCCCGTGCCCCGCCGCGTGGCAGAACGGCGAGGTCAACCCGGATCTCCTCGCGGACTGTCCGGGCGACCCGGACTCGGGCGTCCTGGCGATCACCGACAACTCCAGCTCGGGGAGCCGGGAGATCACGGTCGCGGCGCAGCCGGTGCAGGCCCCGACCGTGAAGATCCGCTGCCCCGTCACCGCGGGCGGCGTGCAGTGTAACGTCGACGAGCCGAACTTCCAGGAGTGCAACGGCATCCTGTTCGGCGCGGTCACCGCGGGCGATCCGCCGTGTGACCTGGTCATCGAGATCGAGAACGCCTGGCGCGACGACAAGCCGGTCGGCACGCTCTCCGTCGACGGCATCACGATCGAGGTGCGCAACCTCGACGCCGATCCGAACGCGGCCCCGACGGTGGACGGCGCGGACGTCGGCTTCCACGTGGTCGACCTCGACGGCAACGCGCTGGAGGTCTCCGCGGCGAACCCGTTCGAGGTGCCGATCGCGGCCGGTCAGACGTCCGGCAAGAAGCGCTTCAAGCTCCGCTTCGACGGCACGACCAGCGGCTTCTGGGGCGGCCTCCCGAACGAGGGCAACGGCCTGCGCTTCTTCACGACGGCGCCGGATCGCCGCGTGGTGAGCATGCTGATCAACGGCAACGGCGCCGCCGCGAACCTGCAGTGCACGCCGCCGCAGCGCGACCTCGGCCCGGTGGAGCAGGCGACGACGGCGACGACCACGTTCTCCTGCACGAACTCCGGCAACGCGATCCTGAACGTCAACTCGATGGGCATCGAGAGCGGCAACCCGGAGTGGCAGTTCTCGACGACCGCGGGCGACCCGCCGTTCATGATCCAGCCGCAGGGCAACTTCACGATCAACGTGGCGTACACGCCGGTGGACGGCGGCATCGACGTCGACTCGCTCGTCATCATGAGCAACGACGCGCGCAACAACGGGCGCCTCGAGCTGAGCCTGCGCGCTGGTGCGGTGCCGCGCTGCGAGGTGCCGGATCGCCTGGTGTTCGCGCTCCCGCCGGATCAGGAGCCGCCTTACCCGCCGCGCACCGAACCGCTGCAGATCCTCAGCACCGGCTACGGTGACTGCTTGATCGAGC
>JAUHYN010000720.1 GCA_030426505.1 bacterium
CAGAATTGACGTGGACCTCGGGCGCTACGCCGGTCGCTCCGTCGCGGTCGTCGTCCCGGACGCGACGCGGCCGTTCGACTACGCGCGCGTCGGGCCGCTGATCCGCGGTCTGTTCGCGGTCGGCGCCGAGCCGCGGATCGTCGTCGCGCTCGGCCTGCACCGCCCGATGCACGAAGCCGAACTCGCACCGCTGCGCGCGGCGAGCGGCGGCGCCCCGGTGATCCAACACGACGCCGCGACCTCCGCGACGATCAACGCGGAAGTCACTTCCGCCGACGCCGTGATCTGCGTGGGCCTCGTCGAGCCACACCAGTACGCCGGCTTCTCGGGCGGCATCAAGACGGTCGCGATCGGCTGCGCGAGTTCCGCCGCGATCGCCGAGTCCCACGGGCTGTGGTCGCTCGCGGATCCCCGCGTCGCGATCGGCGACGTCGACGACAACCCGTTCCAAGCGATGCTGTGGGCGCGCGCCGCGGGGTTGAGCGACGTGTGGGCGCTCCAGATCGTCCCGACGGATCCGCCCGCGGAGTTCTTCGGTCCGGTCCGCGAGGCGTTCGCGCGCGCTGTCGAGGTTGCGTCCGAGGCCTGCTTCGACCGGTGGGGCGCGACGCGGGCGTGGCTGCGGCTCCCGGTCCCGGCCGCGAAAGCGAAGAGCTTCTACCAGGCCTCGCGCGCCGCGACGTACGTGGCTCTGCACCCGCGCCCCGCGATCGCCCCCGGCGGCCTGCTCGTGATCGAGGCCGCGTGTGAGGAGGGCCTCGGTTTGGGGGCAGGTGAGCGCGCGTTCGCCGCGGCGTTGACGCGTGGTCGTGACGCGCTCGAGCGCGAGCTCGCCGCCGCCGAACCGCGCGCGCTCGCGGGCGGTGAGCAGCGCGCGTACGTCCTGGTCCGCGCGTTGTCGCGGGCGCGGATCGCGATCGTCGGCGCGCCGCCGATGCCCGAGCTATCGGCGATCGGTGTGGAGCAGTACGATCGGATCGAAGCGATCGATCTCGCGCCCGACGAGGGCGCGGTCGTGGAAGATGTCTTCCGCCGCGTCCCTTGTCACTGAGGCGCAGCGAGGAGCTCCGTCGGGACGTCACCGTCGAGCGCGCGGAGGAACGCGACGATCTGCGTGACCTCCTCCTCGCTCAACGTCTGATCCAGCTGGTGCTTCCCCATCAGCCGCACCGCTTCCTCGAGCGTGTCGACGCTGCCGTCGTGGAAGTACGGCGCGGTCGCGCCCACGTGGCGGAGGCTCGGGACGAGGAACACGAGCTCGTCGTCGGGATCGCCGGTCACCTCGGCGCGCCCGAGATCTTCGCGTCGATCCGCCGGCCACGGCACTCGATCGCCGAGCCGCTCGAAGCGCTGCCCGCCGACGCCCGCGCCGTCGTGGCAGAAGGCACAGTTGCCCGCGAAGAAGTCGTAGCCGGCGCGCTCCTCGGCGGTGAGCGCGCCTTCGTCGCCCTCGAGGAAGCGGTCCACGCGACCTGGCCACGCGAGCCGTCGCTCGTAGGCGGCCAACGCGCGCGCGACGGTGTCGGCGCGGATCGGATCCGCGTCGCCGGGGAACGCGCGGGCGAACGCTTCGACGTAGCGCTCGGACGCCGACACGCGCGCGACCAGCGTGGCCGCGTCGAGGCCCATCTCGTCCGCCGCGAAGAGCGGACCGAGCGCCTGCGCGTCGAGCTCTTCTTCGCGCCCGTCCCAGAACTGCGCGATCTCGAGGCTCGCGTTGAACACCGACGGGGCGTTGCGGCGCCCGCGCGCGCCGCCCACGCCGATCGACACCGGCTCGGGCTCCGCGCCCGCGTGCTCCGGGCGGTGACAGGCGGCGCACGGGACTTCGCCGTCGGCGGAGAGCGCGCCGTCGAAGAACAGCGCCTGACCGAGCTCGACGCGCGCTTGACCGACGGCGTCCAGCGGCGCGGGGGACGGGAGGGGTTCGATGCCTCGGCAGGCCGAGGCGGCGAGCGCGAGGAGCGCGAGGTGACGGACGTTCACGCTCACCAGCGTGCCGGGGCGGGCGCCCCGCGACGCGGACCGGATCGGCCGATGAGGTGGACCGATTCGGCCACCCGCGCCGTGGGGCCCGGTGCTCGGCCTGCGCGGTCGTTCAGTGCGTCGCGGCGCGGCGGTGGTCGGTGGGGCGCGTGCCGGTCCACCGGACGAACGCGCGCCGGAACGCGCGCGCGTCGGAGAAGCCGACGAGCACCGCGACCTCCTCGACGGCGAGGCGGTCCTCGCCGAGGTAGCGGACGGCGAGGGCGCGGCGGACGTCGTCGACGATCGTGGTGAAGCGCGTCCCCTCCTCGTCGAGGCGGCGTCGGAGCGTCCGCTCCGAGCAGGCGAGGCGTCGACTCACGGACTGGATCGAGACGTCGCCCGAAGGGAGGAGGCGTTGGACGGCGTCGGCGACGGCGCGCGCGAACGAGTGATCGCTGGGGAGCGCGTCGAGCTCGGCTTCCGCCTGCCGCAGGAGCACGCGGTGGAGGAGGGCGTCGGCGGTCGCGAGCGGGCGCGCGAGATCCTCTGTCGCGAACAGCACGGAGGTGCGCGGCGACTCGAAGCGCGGCTGCACTCCGAAGAACGCATCGAGGCGCGCGGTCGAGGCGGGCGCGCGGTGCCGGAACGTTACTTCGAGCGGGCGGAATTCCACGCCCACCAGCGTACGCGCGACGTGGACGACCTGGACGAGCACCGACTCCGTCGCGCACCGCGCCGCGAGCGGGAGCGCGCCGCTCGGTGGCATGTAGCCGCGCATTCCGCGCGGGTCGGCTTCCTGCTCGAACGTGTTGTCGTTCGCGTAGACGGTCGCGAAGCGCTGCATCACGAGGAGCGCGTGGTGGAGATCGGGTGCGGCCCGCGCGGCGAGGCCGACCACTTCGAAGTTCTCGTGGGTCACCGTCGTGCCGACGTCGACGGGGAAGCCGGGGTCGTCGACCAGCTTCACTGCGGCGGTCCACACCGCGAAGTGGTGATCGAGCGGGATGAGCTGCCGGAGGTCTTCGGGCGGTCGATCCCTTTGTGCGCGCGCGAGCACCGTCTCCATCGGTACGCCGCGGGCTTCGGCGGCGCGGAGGAGCGTCCAGGTCGCGGCGGCGCGGATCCAGTGGTCGGCCACGAACGCATCGTCGGCGAAAGCTGGCCCGGTTGTCGAGGCGTCGGCGCGTTTGCCACCGGCGCGCGAATGGGCGAAGCACGGCGCGTGAAGCGCTGGATCCTCCGAGTCCTCGGTGTCCTCCTGATCCTCCTCGTGTTCGCGGCGATCGGGGTGTTCTGGTTGGTGCGGAACCAGGGCGCGTCCGCGGAGGACCTCGCATCGTACGAGGGCGCGAAGGTCCGCGTCGACGCGAACGGGATCCCGACGATCGACGCGGCGTCCTGGCCCGAGGCCGTGGAGGCGCAGGGCTACGTCACGGCGTCGCAGCGCTTCTTCCACATGGACATGATCCGCCGCTTCTCCGCCGGGCGCGTCGCCGAGCTCTACGGCGCGGCGGCCGTCCCGCTCGACGAGCGCCGCCGCCTCGAGGACTGGCCGGGCGTGGTCGCGGAAGCCGAGGCGCGCCTCGACGCCCAGGACCGCGAGCTCCTCGAAGCGTACGCGCGCGGCGTGAACCGCTTCCTCGAGGACTACTCGAACCGCGTGAGCCTCGAGTACCTCGTACTCGGCGTCGATCCCGAGCCGTGGAAGATCGAGGACACGCTCTTCATCACCATCCTCATGAGCGAGCAGCTCGCGACCGCCGCGCCCGACGAAGCGATCCGTCAGCGCTGGCACGAGGGCCTCGGCGACGCGTGGTTCGACTTCCTCTACCCGGTCGATCACCCGTGGAACCAGCCGTTGTTCGGCACCCCGGATCGCAGCGGTCCCCCGGTGCCCGCGGAGGCGCTCCCGTCGAAGCCGATCGATCCGAAGGAGTACGCGCGCGCCGACGCCGCGTCGCCCGAGCGGCTCGCGGGGCTCTACGACGAGGACGTCGCGGGGTGGGGCGCGAGCAACAGCTGGGCGTGGTGCGGTGGCGAGGACTGCTTCCTCGCGAACGATCCGCACCTCGCCGCGAGCGTCCCGCACCTGTGGTTCTTGAATCGTCTTCGCGTCGCGAAGGACGAGTGGGTGGTCGGCGTATCGATCCCCGGCGCGCCGGGCGTGGTGCTCGGGATGAACGCGTACCTCGCGTGGGCGTTCACGAACGTCGGCGAAGACGTCGACGACTACCTCCTCGAGGAGCTCTCCGAAGACGGCACGAAGTACGTGGAGCGCGTCGAGGGCGGCGAGAAGATCTGGGCCCCGGTCATCGAGAAGAAGCACGTGATCCAGGTGAAGGGTGGGGCGCCGGTCGAGGTCGTGTCGCGCCACACCTCACGCGGCCCGATCGCGAAGCGCGATCACCTCGGCGACGGCGTGTACGCGCGTCGGTGGCTCCCGCTCCAACCCGGGATGGCGCTCCCCGCTTTCGACACGAACCGCGCGAAGGACTGGGACGAGATGATGGCCGCGCTCGACGACATGAAGGTGCCGGCGCAGAACGTCCTCGTCGTGGATCGCCGCGGCAACATGGGCTACCGCGCGAGCGGCACCGGCATCGTGCGCGCGCGCTCCGGGCGCTTCCCGCGCTCGGCGGTCGAGGACGACTGGAAGGGCTACGAGCCCGCGTCCGAGCGGCCGCGGATGCAGATCTACGTGAAGGAGCCCAACCCGGAGGCGCCGCGTTTCATCGCGACGGCCAACGAGCGGATCTGGGTGGATCCGCACGGGCAGAAGTGGACCGAGGACCTTCGGAAGGATCGCATCCGCACGGTGCTCGCGAGCAAGAAGAAGCACACGCGCGAGGACATGGAAGCGCTGCAGATG
>JAUHYN010001477.1 GCA_030426505.1 bacterium
ATCGATGATCGACGTCCGCAGATCGCCGTACGCCGTGAGCGAGAGCGTCCGCGGGATGGGCGTCGCGGTCATGACGAGGACGTCACAAGTCGCGTCTTCGCGTTTGGCGACCAGCGCGGCGCGCTGCTCGACGCCGAAGCGGTGCTGCTCGTCCACGATCGCGAGCCCGAGGTCCGCGAAGCGAATCGCCGGCTCCAGGATCGCGTGCGTGCCGACGAGGACGTCCACCGTCTTCGCGCGCAGCCCCGACAGGATCTCCGTCCGCGCGGCGGCCTTCGTGGAGCCCGTGAGGAGGCGGACGTCGAAGCCCGCCGGTTCGAGGCGCTTCAACGCGTTGCGGAAGTGCTGCGTCGCGAGGATCTCGGTCGGCGCGAGGATCGCGGTCTGACGCCCCGCCTCCTTCACGAGCGCCGCCGCGACGAACGCGACCGCGGTCTTGCCGGACCCGACGTCGCCCATGAGCAGGCGATTCATCGGGCGCGGCGACGCGAGGTCCCGCTCGATCGTCTCCAGCGCCCTCGCCTGCGCGCCCGTCAACTCGAACGGGAGGAGCTCGGCGGCGAGCGCCTTCGCGGTCTTGTCGGTGCGGTGCGCGATCCCGGTGAGCGCGTCGCGCGCCGTGCGAGTGCGCGCGAGCGCCAGCTGCAGGAAGAACAACTCGTCGAACACGAGGCGGGCCCGCATCTGCTCGAGCGGTCGGCGCGAACCGGGCGTGGCCGCGACACGCTCGGGACCGGCGGTGTCCGTCGCCCGCGGGAGGTGCGCGCGCTCGACGGCCTCGGCGAGCGGCGCGAGGCCGAGGCGCTCGCGGATCGGCGCCGGCAGCGGATCGACGATCTGCTTCGCCGCGACCTCGGCGAGGGACGTCACGATCTTCAGCAGCGTCTTCTTCGGGACCGCTTGGATCTCCGGGTACACCGGGACGATGCCCTCCGGCGCGGGCGGCTCGTCGCCGGCGAACACCGTCATCTCCGGGTGGACCATCTGCCGCATCGCCCCCCACTTGGTGACCTTGCCGAACACCACGACTTCGA
>JAUHYN010000721.1 GCA_030426505.1 bacterium
CGAGCCCATCGTGTGCGCCGTCATGCTCTGGTGCGTGCCCGGCTCGCACGGCGTGCACACGTCCGCCGCGCTGACTGAAGTGTAGAAGTAGCCGGCGTCCTCGCACTGCGTCGGGCACGAAAGCGCGCCAGTCGTGCCCGGCGCGTTCGTGAAGCACGGCTCGCACGCGCTCGAGCCGGGCGCGGCTTGCGCCGTCAGCTCGCCGCACGCCTTGCACGCCGTGTGGTTGTGCGACACCTCGTCGCAATCGAAGAGCCCGCCGTCCTTGCAGACGCTGTAGTCGATCGGGACGCAGATCGTCCCGTTCGCGCAGTCCGAAGTCTTGTCGCAGAGCGCCGCGCACCGCGGGACGCTCGTGTTGCCGCCGACGATGCACACGCCCGTCGAACACTCCGATCCGAAGTCGCAGCGATCGCCGACGTTGTGTCCGCGATCCGGGACGCACTGCGCCTCCCACTCCTCGTAGTCCACCTCGTTCCAGCGACACGACCGCGCGCCGCAGTCCGTCTCGACCGTGCAGCGCTCGACACACACGCCGCCCTCGCAGAGATCGGACTGACACTCGCCGTTCGCCGAGCACGACGCACCGGCGACCTTGTCGAACGACGGCGCCCCCGCGAAGCGCGCGCCGGCCATACACATCGACGCGCCGTCGTAGGCGTGACACGTGAAGCCCGAGGGGCAGTCCTGCGCGGAGCCGCACGACGACACGCAGCGCTGTCCGCCGTTGTTCGCGAAGTCGAAGCACACGTCGGAAGCGCAGTCGCCGTCGCGCGCGCAGACGGCGTCGAGCGGGAGCAACGCCGGCGCCGCTTCACAGCGCCCGGTCCCTTCGTTGCAGACCGTCGTGCCGTGGCAGCCCGCGAGCGCGCAGCCGTCGACACACGCGTACGCGTCGCAGACCCGCGCGGGCGCTCCGCACTGCGCGTCGGCGGTACACTCCGGTTGATCGATCGCGCAGCGCCCGGTGACGCGATCGCAGGTCTCGCCCACGCCGCACCCCGTGACGCCGCAGCCGTCGGCGCAGCCGTCCGGCGTGCAGATCGTCGATGGCGGCGAACACTCGGAGTCGGTGGAGCACGCCGCGACGAGCGGGTCCGCGCACAGCCCGTCGAGGCACACCGAAGTGCCGCCGCAGTGGAGGTCGACGTTACACTGCGAACACACGCCGCGCGCGAGGAAGCAGTGCGTCCCGTCCGCGCAGTCGCTCTCGACGCCGCACGAGCGCGCCCCTTCGACGCACTCGCCGTACAGCGCGCTGCACCGCTGATCGGCGGGACACTCCAGATCCGAGGCGCACCGCTGGGCCCCGGCCCCGCCCGCGACGCAGCGGCCCTCGAGGCACCGCTCGCCGTCCGCGCAGTCCGATCCGAAGGCGCACCCCGCGCCCAGATCCGTCGTCGTCCCCGGCGTACAGGCCGCCGTCAGCGCGACCCAGAGCATCCACCGCATCCGCATGGCTCGCATCATGCCGAGCAGATCCGGGGACTTACGACCTCGTCGGGTCCCCCGTCCGCCCGACCGCCGTCCAGGAGTCGAGGTGGACTTCGTGGTCTCGGCGCCCCACTGAACGCGCGGATCTGGACCGCCGGACACCTGGGAGGCGACCGGCGCGTGCGGTGGACCCACAGCGTTCAGGGAGGGCGCCTCGCACTCGCTCCGACTCGGCCCGACCCCGCCCCGTGCGTCCATGTCTGCGGTTTGCGATCATTTCTTTCCCTTCCCGTGGTCTTGCCCGGTCCGAAGGAGCAATGAAGAGAGGGTCGACATGAAACGTTGGAGTCCGGCCATCGTCGCCGCAGGCCTGCTGTTCGGCTGCAGCGGAGGGGACGAGCGTGACGACACCACGCCGCCCGCGTCGCCGTCGCTCGTGATCGTGGACGAGACCGCGCCGGCCTCCGCGGCGTTCTCGATCTCCGCGTCGATCCCGGCCGCGGCGGCGATCGACACCCTCGGGATCTCGAACGCGGGCCACCCGATCGTGGTCGCGGAAGATCGCGTCTACGAGCTCGTCGCCGGCGCGCTCGAGTGGCGCCCGCTCTTCGTCGACGAAGGCGCCGCATCGCTCGAAGACATCACCGTCGTCGCGCCGCGCCGTGCGGGCGGCACGTGGATCGCCGCCGGCGGCGACCTCTTCGTCCTCGACGGCCTCTACGTCCTCGCGACCCCGCTGATGCTCGACGCCGGCGTGATCCACGCGGTCGTCGACGTCCCGACCGGCGCGCTCGCGGGGCTGTGGCTCGCGACCGAGGGCGGCCTCTACCGACGCACCGACGACAGCCTGGAGCGCTGGACCATCCCGGGCGTGACGTCGGTCGTCACGGACCTCGCGATCGACCCGACCGGCACGTTCGGCCTCGCGGTCGCCGACGGCACGTTCGTCACGCTCGAGGTCGAGGGCACCGAGGTGCTCACGGATCGCGACGCCGTGGATCTCGGCGAGGTCCGCGCGGTCGCCGCGAGCGACGGCGCCGTGTGGGCGGCGGGCTCGAAGGGCCTCCTCCGGTTCGCGCAGTTCGACGCGAAGCCGTACCGTCACTACCCGCTCGCGAGCGAGGGCGACCTCGTCGCGGTCGCGACGGACCCGGTCACCGGCACCGTGTGGGTCCGCAACGCGACGCAGCTGTTGGAGGTCGACGGCCCCACGATCCGCGCGTACCCGATGGCTTCGTCCACCGTGCCGCGCATCGTCGTGGACACGCTCGGGCACGTCTTCGTGGCGGACGGCGAGACGCTCGTGCGGAGTGGCGACATGCCGTCGGAGTCCGCGACGTCGTTCGAGCGGGACGTCGTGCCGTGGATCCAGACGAACTGCGCGCAGTGCCACAGCAACCAGACGCAAGACTTCGAAGACTACGCGGTGTTCGCGGAGATCGCCGAGGGCGCGCTCTCGCGCGTTCGTCGAGGCGACATGCCGCGCTGCACCGGGGGCGTGTTGTGCTCGCCCGAGCAGCGCCTGACGGCTGAACAGTACGCAGTGCTCGAGCAGTGGCTGCGCGATGGAAAGGCGGAGTGACGTGAAGAACCGACACCACCTGCAGAGCCTCGTCGCCTTCGCGGCGATGACGTTCGCGGCGACGGCCCACGCGCAGGACACCTGCGACGTCGCCGAACCGATGGACGACGTGCGCTTCTTCCGGCGCCTGTCGATCGACCTGCGCGGCACCGCGCCGAGCTTCGCGGAGATCACTTCGATGAAGCAGCGCGGCGGCGTCTCCGACGCGATCGTCGACGAGCTGGTGAACAGCCCCGACTTCATCGAGTCGATGCGCGGCTACCACGCGTCGCTCTTGTGGCCGAACATCGACCAGACGCCGCTCGTGCCCGACACGCACGTGCTCTACCCGCTCGAGATCACGCCCGGGAACCCGCCGGTCTACCTGTCGCCCGTGCGCTCGGTCTTCATGCGCGCGGTCGGCAACGGCACGATCTTCGTGCCGTGCCTCGACGAGCCGGCCCAGTTCGACAACAGCGGCAACCTGATCGCGACGGGTTGGGTCGAGGTCGAGCCGTACTGGGCGCCGGGGACGACCGTGCGCGTGTGTGGCTTCGACGCGCAGCCGAACGTCTCGGCGGTCGTGTGCCCCGGTCCGTCCGAGCGCTACCCGTTCGCCGAGGCGACCTGCACGCAGTTCGGCACCTTCGCGGACGCGGTGCAGGCGCCGTTCGAGGGCACGACGGTGGAGTGCAACTCGCGCACGGCCATCCTCGCGCCGAACTGCGGCTGCGGACCGAACCTGAACTACTGCATGACGCCCGAGACCGGCGCGGCGATCCGCTCGTCCCTCCTCGAGCAGGAGCTGAGGATCATCGACGAGGTCGTCCGCGAGCGACGCCCGTACCACGAGGCGCTCACGCAGAAGTCCGTCGATTTCAACGGCCCCATCGTCCACTACATGCAGCACATGGCCGGCCTCTCGTTCGACGTCGAGTCGGCGCCGGACCCGGACGCGCCCTACCCGCCGGTCGGCTACACCGACTACGACTGGGTCCGCGTCGCGCGCACCGGTCGCCACGCGGGCGTGCTGACCACGCCCGGCTACCTGCTGCGCTTCACCACGTGGCGCGGCCGCGCGCACCGCTTCTACAACGCGTTCGAGTGCAGCTCGTTCATCCCGAACGGCCCGCTGCCCTCGCCGCAGGATCCGTGCTCGAATCACGAAGACCTCACGCAGCGGTGCGGCTGCGACGCGTGCCACCAGGCGCTCGAACCGATGGCCGCGCACTGGGGGCGCTTCTCGGAGTACGGCTTCCGCAACCTGACGGAGGCCGAGTTCCCGCGGAACGGCCTCGGCAAGTGTTCGCCGCCGCTCGACAGCGTGGACGCGCTGATCGACTGCTTCCGTCAGTACGAGCTCGAGCCCGTCGGCGAGGAGCAGGCGTACGCCGGGCAGCTCAACGCGTACGTCTTCCGCAGTGACGACGAGGCGACCGGCGTCGACGAAGGCCCCGCGCACCTCGTCCGCGCGTCGCTCGAGTCCGGGCGGCTCCCGTCCTGCACCGTGCAGAAGATGTGGTCGCACTTCATGCGGCGCGAACCGACGCAGGAAGAGCACGAGACCGTCATCCCCGAGCTCATCGCGAGCTTCGAGGCGAACGGCCACGACCTGCGCTCCGTCATCAAAGAGATCGTGACGCACCCCGCGTACCGGAGGCAGCCATGAACCCGAAGAACGTCCTGTGGGCTCTGCCCCTGATCCTCGCGTGCGAGGCCGCGCCGGCGCCGATCGACGTGACCCCCACGCCCGACCCGAAGCTCCCGGCCACCACGACCGAGCAGCCGACGATGCCGATCGACCACCCGGACCCCGAGGGCCTCACGGTCGCGTC
>JAUHYN010000722.1 GCA_030426505.1 bacterium
ACTCGATCCCGGGGATGAGTTTCACGACGCACCTCGTGTCGGTCGTGATGACGTGTCTGTTCTTCACGTTCCTCTATCAGATCATGCCGAACACCCGCGTGAAGCTGAGGCACGCGGCGGTGGGCGGCTTCGTCGCGGGTGGCTTGTGGTTGATCGCCGGCGACCTCTACGCGGTCTACGCGGCGAACGCGATTACCTATTCGGCGGTGTACGGCTCGCTCGGCGCGGTGCCGCTGTTCGTCATCTGGGTCTACGTCAGTTGGATCGTCACGCTGCTCGGCGCGATGCTCACGTTCGCGATCCAGTCCGCGAAGACGTTCGAGCCGGACCGCCCGATCGCGATCCGCGATCGCGAGTACGTCGCGGTAAGGTTGATGATGTCGGCGTCGGCGCGCTTCTCGGACGGCCACCACGCCGTCACCGCGCAGGAGCTCTTGGACGAAGTGAACGTCCCGCCGCGCATGGCGCGTCAGCTCTTGGAGGTCCTCGTGCGCCACGGGCTGTTGGCAGAGACGATCCACGAAGAGGACGTCGGCTTCGTCCCGGCGCGCCCGCTCGAGCGCATCTTCGTGGCGGACGTCCTGCGCGCGCTCCGCGAGGACCGCGATGTCGCGCGCCTCGAGGTCCCGCCCCACGACGAGCTCGGCCTCCTCGTCAGCAAACACCTCGCAAAGGCGAACGACGACGGTGAGCGTGACCTCACGAAGCTGTCGTTCGCGCAGATGCTCGCGTCGGGGCCGAAGCACCTGCGGGTGCAGTCGTCTCCGGACGCGGAGCCGCCTCCGTCGATCGCCTCCCAGTCGTAGGTCGAAGATCCGGGGTTCAGTGGATGACGGCGCTGCCGTGCATCGGGCCGACGTCGAGCTCGGCCTTGGCCACCGGGGTCGGCGCGTCGGTCGCGCTGGTGACGGCGCCGGCGCCCCACAGGCCCTGGTGCGGCCGCTTCGAGAACGTGCCGCCGCTGCGCTCGCCGCTGTTCACGGTGCGCTGACGCCGGACGGCGCTCTTGCGCACGTCGGCGAGGCTCGCCATCGATGGCGCGGGCGTCGGCCGAGCGATGACCGCGTGCGTCCGGACGAAGCGCTCCGCGGTGACGACGGCGTCCAGATCGGACTCCGCCTGGTGCCGCTCGTCGGTCCGGACCCGCTGCCTCGAAGACAGCCCCTTGTCCGCGAGGTCCGCGTCGACCGCGGCCTTCTCGGCGCTGGCCCCCGTGGACTTGCCGCCCACGGCGTCGCGCTTGCCCAGGATACCGAGCTTCCCCTCCGGATCGACGAGATCCGGCGGCCCGTCGTCCTCGACGGTCGGCATCGTCTCCAGCTGCTTGCGCCAGAGGTCGAGTGCGGCGTTTCGCCGCCCCCTATGGAGCGCGTGTACCAAGCCATCGCGGATTATCGGTGGGCGGCGCCACATGTTGCTCAAAAAGGTGAAACGTCTTTGACTGCCGCCGATGCCGAGCGCCGCAGCGCTGACCGCAGTCCTCGCCGGACTCCTGTCGGTCCCCACTCCCCTGAGGCTCACGGCGGACGTCGATGACGCCTACGCCCTCGGCGCGAACCCCTCCGCGCTCGGGTTCATCGACGGCTTCCAGCTCCGCCTGGTCTACGGCCGCGCGGACGCCGACCTCTACCGCCCCGCGTCGTCGGGCGCGACGAACGGCTTCGGCATCTTCGGCGCCGTCCCCCTCGGGAAGGGCTTCGTGCTCGGCGGGAGCGTCGCCGCGGACGTCGATCAAGGGGACCGCACCGCCGCGCACCACGCCCTCGGGCTGGGCTGGGCCGGTCGCGGCGTCGCGCTCGGGCTCGCGTACGAGAACCTCCCGCGCTTCGAAGGCGACAGCCGCGGCATGGTCGACTTCGGCCTCTCGCTGCGCCCGTCGAGCTTCGTCGCGTTCGGCCTCACCATCCACGACCTCGCCCAACACGCGATGCGCCGACAGTGGGATCTCGGCCTCGCCATCCGCCCGCACGATCGCTTCCGCCTCTCGGCGCAGTGGCGCCTCACTCAGGACGCGCCGCTGAACTCGGACACCCTCGACCTCCGGTTCCTCGCGTCGCTCGAGGCGTTCGACGGCGTCCACCTCGGCGTGGGCGCCGACGACGACCTTTCGCTGTTCTTCAGCCTCGGCCTCGACTTCGGCGGCATCGCGATCGGGAGCGCCGTGAACGGCGTGCGCGGTGAACCCGCCTTCGTCACCGAGCTCGTGTACGACGCCTCCGACGGCCCGGCCCTGATCGAGCCCTCCGCGGTGGCGGTCGTCGATCTCGAGGGCGAGCTCGCGCCGGACCCGGAGATCGAATTGTTCGGTGGCGCGGTCTTCCACGCCTACGCGACCGCGCCGCTCGTGCTCGATCAACTCGCGCGGAGCGATCGCGTGGACGGCGTCTTCGCGCGGATCGGGAGCCTCGACATCGGCTGGGCGAAGGCGGTCGAAGTGCGCCGTTCGCTTCAAGCGATTCGCAAGACCGGCCGGCGCGTGGACTGCCAACTGCTCGGCCGCGGCGACCTCGCGATGTTCCTCGCGTCGGCGTGCTCGTCGGTGATCGTCACGCCGCCGCAGACGGTCGAGATGAACGGCCTCGCCGCGGACGTCCTCTTCTTCGGCCAAGCGCTCGACGAGCTCGGCGTCCAGGTCGACGTCTTCAAACACGGCGCCTACAAGAACTCGCCCGACCAGTTCACGCGCGCCGGGATGAGCGGGCCACACCGCGAAGCGCTCGGCGCGTACCTCGACACCGTGTTCGACGAGCTCGTGGACGGCATCGCGTCCGGACGCGGCATCGAGCGCGACGAGGTCCTGCGCCTGATCGATCGCGGCACGTTCACTTCGAGCGAAGCGGTCGATCTGAAGCTCGTCGACCACCGCCTCTACCCAGACGAGGTCGAGGACAAGATCCGAGAAGAGTACGCCGGCGGCGCGCGCTTCATGCCGGCGACCGCGTTGTTGGAGCGCTACCGTCGCCGTTGGCGCGCGCGTGACGGGGTCGCGATCATCCACGTGGACGCGGCGATCACCGGCGGGTCGTCGCGCGATCTCCCGTTCGGCTTCGGGCGCTCGGTCGGCGCGCGTACGTTGATCCGCGCGCTCGATCGCTGCCGCACACGCTCGGACATCCGCGCGGTGGTGTTGCGCGTCGACAGCCCCGGCGGCGACGCGGTCGCGTCCGATCTGATCGCGCGCGCCGTGCGTCGGCTCGCGGAGGCGAAGCCGGTCATCGCGAGCTTCGGCGACATCGCGGCGAGCGGGGGCTACTACGTCTCGGCGGACGCGACGACGATCTACGCCGAGCCCACGACGCTCACGGGCTCGATCGGCGTCTTCTCGATGACGGTCGCCGTCGAGGACATGCTCGCCAAGCTCGGCATCCGCTCCGACGTCGTCGAGCGCGGCGCGAACGCGAACGCGAACTCGTCGTGGACCAACCCCGACGCGGACGCCCTCGCGATGATGGGCCACACGGTCGACGACACGTACCAGCAGTTCCTCGAGGTGGTCGCGCGCGGCCGCAAGATGGACGTCGAAGAGGTGCGGAAGGTCGCGGAGGGCCGCGTGTGGAGCGGGCGCGACGCGAAGGCGAAGGGCCTCGTCGACGAGCTCGGCGGGTTGAGCGACGCCGTGCGCGCCGCGAAGCTCGCCGCGGGCTTCGACCCGGACGACGTGATCTCGATCCGCACGTTCCCCGAGAACCGCGCGCCGCTGCCGGAGCCCGTGCGCACGCTGGTGTCGGCGTTCGCGCCCGAGGCGCCGGACCTGTCCGAGTGGGTGCCGGCGGGCGTGAAGGCGTGGGTCGCCGCGTGGCTCGCGCCGTTCGCCAACGCGCAGGGCCGCACGATGGCAATGGTGCCCTGGTCGGTACGCGTACGTTGAACGGACGTCCGCGGCGCCGCGTGAAACGCGAGCGCGGTTGCATTGTCTTTGTGGCGGGTCCTTCTGCGATGTCCCTGCTACGCTTCGAACCTCCATGACGGTGCCCACGAGCCCGACCCGGCTCCTCGCCGCAATGACGAAGGCGTCGGCCTCGGACCTGTTCCTCGCCGAAGGTCAGCCGCCGTCGTACCGGATCCACGGCGAGCTCCGCAGGCTCGACGAGCCCCCGACGGATCGGGCGACGCTCGAGACGCTGCTACGTGACGTAGCCGGCGACACGTTGTTCGCGCGCTTCGAGCAGACCGGGGATCTCGACGTCGGGCTGAGCATTCCGAGCGGGGAGCGGTTCCGTCTGAACGTCTCGCGACAGCTCGGGCGCATCGCGGTGGTGGCCCGCCAGGTTCCGGCCGGTGCGGTCGACATCGCCGCCCTCGGACTCCCGCCGATCGTCCGACGACTGATCGCGCACGAGCGCGGGATCGTGCTCGTCACCGGCTCCACCGGCTCCGGCAAGTCGACGACGCTGTCGGCGATGGTCCACGCGATCAACGTGTCGCAGCCGAAGCACATCGTCACGATCGAGGATCCGATCGAGTACATCCACACCAATGTGCTCGGGCGTGTGAGCCAGCGAGAGGTCGGATTCGACACGCCGTCGTTCAGCGACGCGTTGAGACACGTCGTCCGTCAGAGCCCCGACGTCATCATGATCGGCGAGCTCCGCGACGCCGAAACCATGTCCGTGGCGATGGCGGCGGCGCTCACTGGACACCTCGTCCTGGCGTCGCTCCACACGATCGACGCGTCGCAGACACTGCAGCGGATCCTCAGCCGGTACCCGGAGGAGCAGCGCACGCAGGTGTCGCTCGACTTGGCCTTGTCGCTGAAGGGTGTCGCTGACTCACGATACCCTTCAGCGCACGCAGGTGTCGCTCGACTTGGCCTTGTCGCTGAAG
>JAUHYN010000723.1 GCA_030426505.1 bacterium
ATCCCGGCCGAGAACAGCATCGCGAACCACGCGACCCAGGAGTACTCCGGAGCCTCGTCGTCGGCGCCGAGACGCGTGGCGCCGTGTCGACTGAAGAACAGCCACACCACGAACACGAGGATCGCCGCCGTCACCACCACGTACGCGAACCCGAACTCGCTCGCGAGGAGATGCTGCAACGAAGTGAAGTGGGCATGCACGACCTCGGGGATCGTTGCCCCGAGCACCACGAACACGATCACGATCGAAGCCGCACCTCCGAACACGACCGGCTCCATGTGCGCGGTGATCTTCTCGAGGTGGCGGCGGACGCGGTCGATTCGATGGAGGCGTGCAGAACGCGTTCCGGACGGAGCGCGCCCGCGATGAGGCCGAGGCGGGCGCGCGTTTGTGTCAGATCGTCTCGACGACCCGTGCGCGGCGCTTCACCGCGCCACCGACACGTAGTCCATCCTCAAGAGGATGTCCTCGACCTTCGTCAGGTCCAGTCCGCTGCTCGCGGTGTTGCCGGTGGTCTCGCTGAGGATCGCCGCGGGGAGGAACAGCGCGTACTCACCGTACAACCCGCGCGCCGCGAGCTGGGTGGTCTGGCCGTTCGCGTAGGCGTCGTCCGAGAAGTCCTCGCGCGACACGTTGAACACCGCTTCGATCTGCGCGCGCGTGTACGCCGCCGTCTCGTTCTGCACGCCGAGGAACGTGCCGCCCACCGCGGCGCCCGCGCTCGGGTCGCGGAACAGGTTCTTCGACGGCCGCACCGACGCGAGCTGGAATGCGTCGTCGCGGCCTCGCGTGCTGCACCACTGGCTGTAGAACGTGTTCCGCTTGAGGAGGTCGACGTTGATGAACGACGGGTCGTCGCCCACGAAGAAGTCGCCCCCCGCGACGATCGACGCGTTCACCGACCACACGCGCTCCGCGCAGCTGTTCGCGGCGAGGACGCCGATGCCCTGCGCGTCGCCGAGCCCGAGCGTGCCGAGCGGCGAGACCGTGAACGGGACGCGCTGGCCGAGGTACCGACCGTCGTCGTCGAAGAGCGCGTAGCGCGAGTCGGAGAGGAGGAGCTGGAAGCGCTCGGCCTCGGACAGCGTCTGCCAGCCCGCGGGGCGCGCGGAGCCATCGGCGAGTTGGAGCAAGTGGCGACGCAAGCTCACGACCACCTTCGAGTCGGTCGGGCGGTTGCCGTTGATGCTCCGAACGCCCGCGAAGCTGTACAGCTCCTGCAGCACGCCCTCGAGATCCGACGGGCTGTCGGCGGTGAGCGAGAGGCTGCGGAGCGACTCGCCGCCCGAGTCGACCAGCGTCTGCTGCAGCTCGTACTCCACGGCGCGCACGGTGAGGTAGCTGACGCGCTTCGCGAGGCGGAAGCTCCGCTCGTACGTGGTGACGCGCTCGTCGAGCCAGTAGTCGTGGCTCATCGGCGTGACGAAGCGGGTCTCGAGGAAGTCGAGGTTCGAGTGGCCGTCGTCCCAGACACCCTGCGCGGCGACCTTCATGTTCTCGAACGCGAGGTTCGCCGCCTCGAGCTCGATCATCGTCTGCTGGATGCGCAGCACCGCGGTGCGCGCGCCCACCAGCTCGAGCTCGGCTTCGTTGAAGCAGGTGCGCTCCGAGATGTCGTTCTCGATCTGCGCGATGAGCGTCTCGTGCTTCTGCACGGCCTCCTCCATCGCGAACGCCATCCCGTCCGACACCGACAGCGCCGCCGCTTCGACCGCCGCGCCCGCGCACGCCGCGCCGGCCGCGAACGGCGACGCGCCCACGGAGGACGCGCAGTCCTTCACGCCACCCGCGACGTTCGCGACGATGTCCGCGGCGAGCTTCACTTCGCGCAGCTCGGTCATCGTCTCGTTGTGTGCGGCGGTGGCGTCCTCGATCGCGAGGTTGCCCTCCTGCAGGATGATGCAGCTGTTGATCGCGATGTCGTAGGCGTCCTTCAACTCGGCGAGCTCGGAGCGCGCGATCTCGACCTCGGTCGCGAGGGCGCGCAGCGTGAGCGCCTGCTCGCCGAGCGCGCCGCGGTAGCACGCGGGGATGTCGAGCTCGACGCCGGGGACGTCATCCGGGCTCGGGAGTGAAGTGCGCGCGTCCGGGTAGCGGTCGGTGCAGTCGCCGCGCGCGGCGAGGCGCGCCTTGAGCGGGACGTCGAGGCCTCCGCCGAGATCGGCGAGCTCCGCCTGCGTCATCTGGAACGTGACGTCCTGGCCGCCGCTCGAACACGTGTAGCAGATGTCGTCGTCGCCGCAGGCCTCGATCGAGATCGCGCCGCCCGACCGCCCGCAGCGACCGGCCTCGAGCAACGACGCGCTCTGGCCCGGCGCGCCGCCGACGACGAACGGCACGAACGGGAAGATGTCGAAGATGCGGAGCCGGCGCTCGGTGAGCAGACACACCTGGTACGCGACGTCGTCCGCGGTGAGGATCGACAGGTAGTCCGGGGCCTCGACGTCGAAGCTCTGCGTACACGTCGTGTCGGCGTGGTCGATGAAGCAGTCGTCGGCCGAGAACGGGCGGCCCTGCCCCGTCTCCCACTCCTCGAGGAGCTGTGCGCCGAGGAGCGTGCTGGGCGCACCGCAGAGGTTGAACAGCTCGTCGCCGTACTGCTGCTTCAGGTCCTGGACCAACAGCTCTTGCTCGCGAGTGTCGCGCGAGCGCTGGAGCTCGCGATCGGACTGCGCGAGGAACGCGGTGCGCGCGTCTTCGAGATCGATGTCCGCCTGCGCGACGAGCTGCGGGGCCCACGCGGTGAGGCTGTTGAACGACTCGCCGAGGAGGAAGTCGGAGATCGCCGTGAAGCGCTGGCTCGCGGTCTGCTCGTCGCCGAAGAAGTACAGCGGGAGGTCGTCGTCGGCGACGCCGAGGAGGTTGTCGCCCGTGCCGAGCGCGGTGAGCTTGCGGGACACGCGCGCGATCGCCGCGCGGAGGCTGTCGCGGCGCGCGACGTAGTCGGCCGCCCAGGCCACGTTCGTGTTGCGGGTGTACGCGGCTTCCGCGAGCGCTTCGGCCTCGCTCGCGTAGCGGAGCACGCGGCCCATGCGGCGCAGCCCCGCGCCGGTGAGGTCGGTCTGCGACAGCTCGAGGTACGCCTCCGCGAGCTCGACCTGCGCGACGATCGTGTCGAGCACGACGACCGGGAGGCCCTGCGCGAGCTCTTCGGTGCCGGTCGGCGCGGGCGCGTTGGCGTCGAAGTAGAGGCGGTAGTCGGGCATCGCGAGGACGTCGTCGTCGCTCAGCACCGCGGCGATCGCGCTCATCACCGGCTCCCACGCGTCGACGCTGAGGGCGAGGATCTCCTTGCCGTCGAGATCGTCGGGGCTCGACTTCACGATGGCGGAGGGCAGTCGCGTGCGCTGCGCGCCTTCGCGCGCGAGGAACGCGTGCAGACCGAGCCAGCGCTGGAGCAGTCGGTGCGCGCCCGGGTAACCGGCCGGCGCGCTCGCGAAGGCCTCGATCGCGGTGAGCTCGCGGAGCTTGTTGACGCAGCCCGCGCTCGCGAACGTCGCGGCGG
Source organism: bacterium (assembly GCA_030426505.1). GTDB lineage: Bacteria > Myxococcota > Kuafuiibacteriia > Kuafuiibacteriales > Kuafuiibacteriaceae > JAUHYN01. Next base: position 3,506 of record JAUHYN010000723.1, read on the forward strand.
CGTTGCCAGTGGGCGCGTCGGGCGCCTCGTTCAGCTCTTCGAGGCAGGTCGAGTAGAGATCGCCGGCGCCGTCGAGCGTGAGGTCGGCTTCGAACGCCATCGTCTGGCCGCCGGCGTCGCACGTGAGGTCGCCCGTCGCGGGGACGGTGGCGTCCGCGGTGAGCGACGCGGAGGCGACGTTCGAGCCGTTGCCCTCGTAACAGGTCAGCGCTTCGCCGCAGCGCTTCAGGTAGACGGCGCCGACGTTGCACGTGCGGACGATCGTCGCCTCACGCGGGTACGAGCGCGAGAAGCCAGTCGGGGCGCGCACGGCGCTGATGATGAAGTCGATGGAGCGGTTCGCGGGCGCGTCGGTCGGCGTGCAGCCGGTCGCTGCGGCGAGGGTCGCGCAGTGGTCGACGACGCCCGGGTCGAAGACGATCTGCGTTCCGTTCTGCGTCGTGCTGAAGCGCTCGAACTCGATCGCGCAGACCACCGAGTTGTCCGGGCCGAGGTCCCCGCCCCACCCGACGCTCGTGTACTCGAAGTACGTGCCGCCGACGCTCGCGGCGCCGGTGAACATGTCGACCAGCGCGTTGCCGCTGGAGCCGACGTTGCCGCCGTCGCCGTCCACGTCGCCGGTGAAGACGAAGTTGGTGCCCTCCTCGGAGGTGGTCGTGAAGAGGTCGGGCCCGCAGAGGTCGAGGCGCGAAACGCCGGTCACGAGGTACTCGGAGAACAGCGCGCGCTGCGCGAGCGTGTTCGTGGGCCAGTTGGCGTCGCCGAGCGTGTCGACCCAGCGATTCGCCTCGGGCGCTTCGTCGTCCTCGGGGCCGGTCCGCGGTTCCGAGACAGACCGGCGCGGATCGGACAGGCCGCGCTGGACCACATTCACGAGTTCCGACAGGTCGAAGGGCTTTGGCAGATACTCGAAGGCACCGCGCTCCGCCGCCTTGACCGCCGTCATGAGCGTGTTGTGCGCGCTCATGACGATGATGCGCATGTCCGGGCGCTGCTTTCGGATGCGCGGCACGAGGTCGAGGCCGTTTTCGTCCGGCAGGATGACATCGGTAATGACGATGTCGCCCTCCCCTTCCGCCACCCAGCGCCACAGGGTGGCGGCATTGCCGGTCGAGCGAACCTCGTATCCCGCGCGCCCGAGAGCGTGGCTCACAACCGTGCGGATGCCGCGGTCGTCGTCCGCAAGCAGGACCGTTTCGCTAGCCATCGTTCGACGCCCCCTCGCGGAAGACCGGAAGCATGATGTGGAAAATCGTTCGGCCCGTCTCGCTGGAAAACTCGATCACGCCGCCATGGTCGTCGACGATCTTGGCGACAAG
>JAUHYN010000724.1 GCA_030426505.1 bacterium
CGCGCGCGAGGCGCTGCGTCGGTACGGCATCGAGCGGCAGATCGAGATCTCCTCGCTCGCCGACATCCCGGCCGGGACGGGCGTCGGCTCGTCGAGCTGCTACCTCGTCGGTCTGCTCACCGCGCTCCAGGCGCTGCAGCGGGACTACCAGCCGCTCTACAAGACGGCGGACGACGCCTGCCACATCGAGCTCGACATCCTGAAGAAGCCGATCGGTAAGCAGGACCAGTTCATGGCGGCGTTCGGCGGCTTCACGGTGCTCGACATCGCGAAGGACGGGAAGGTCGCGGTGCGAACGTTGGATCTCGGCGAGAGCGCGATGGCCGACCTCGTCGGCAACACGCACATCTATTACACGGGTACGCGTCGCGCGGCGCCGGACGTCCTCAAAGAGCAGGACAACGCGATGAAGAAGAAGGAGCACCCGAAGTCGGACGTCGTGAGCGACAGCCTCAAGGCGATCAAGGACCTCGGCTACCGCATCCTCGAGCAGATCGAGAACCAGGAGTTCGACGAGTTCGGCAAGCTCCTGCACGAGCACTGGGAGCGCAAGAAGCGCATGTCGAACAAGATCTCGAACGACAAGTGGAACGAGATCTATGACGAGGCCCGCAGCAACTACAACGTGCTCGGCGGCAAGATCATCGGCGCGGGCGGCGGCGGCTTCCTGATGCTCTACTGCGCGAAGAACCCGCGGCGCCTCGAGAACTTCATGAAGGAGCTCGGGATGCCGCGCGTCCACTACGGTGTGGATCGCGAGGGCACGAAGGTCGTCGCGTCGTTGCCGACCGGCTGAGTGACCGAAGAGGCTGAGGACTAGTCATGAGCGAACGGAAGTACCGCGTCGCCGTGGTCGGCTGCGGGCTGATCGGCGGCAAGCGCTCCGATGTGATCGTCAACGACCCGCGCTGCGAGCTCGCGGTGGTGGTCGACCCGAACGAGGGTGCGGCGAAGCGCCTCGGCGAACGCGTGGGCGTGCCGTGGTCGACGTCGTGGTCGACGGTGTTGGCCGAGACGCCGTGTGACATCGTGGTCGTCGCTACGCCGAACGCGTTCCTCGCCGACATCGCGGTGTCGGCGCTGAAGGGCGGCAAACACGTGCTCGTGGAGAAGCCGATGGGGCGCAACATCCACGAGGCGATCCGGATGGCGGGCGCCGCGACGAGCACGAACCAGGTGCTGAAGGTCGGCTTCAACCACCGCTACCACCCGGCGCTCATGCGCGCGCACGAGATGTACGCGGACGGGGAGATCGGTCAGATCATCAACATCCGCGCGCGTTACGGGCACGGCGGTGAGCTCACGGACCAGGGCGTCCACGTGATCGATCTGATCTCGTGGTTCGCCGGCGAGCCCACCGAGGTGTTCGGTTACCTGCAGACCGCCGCGTGGCCGATCGCGCCGCTCGAGGACAGCGCGTTCGCGTTGATGAAGTTCTCGTCGGGCGCGCTCGCGAGCTTCCACACCGCGTGGACGCAGTGGAAGAACATGTTCTCGTTCGAGGTGTTCGGCACCGACGGCTCGGTCACCGTGGACGGCCTCGGGCGGAGCTACGGTCAGGAGACGTTGATCGTCGCGAAGCGGAAGAAGGAGGGCGGGGCGCCGTACATGTCGCGCACCGTCTACGACGAAGAGGACATCTCCTGGAAGCTCGAGTGGGACGACCTCATCCGCGGGATCGAGACCGGCCGCTACATGGGCACGCCGAACGATGGCATCACCGTGATGCGCGTGCTCGACGCGATCTACCGCGCCTCCGAGCAGCGCACGCCGATCGGTCTGGACTGATGACTCGGGCGGTCTTCCTGGATCGGGACGGCGTGATCAATCGCGTCGTCGAGCGCGACGGCCGTTGGGTGTCGCCGCGGACCCTGGAGGACTTCGAGATCTTCGACTTCGCCGCCGAGGCGGCGGAGGTGATTCGCGGCGCGGGGTTTCGAATCTACGTGGTGACGAACCAGCCGGACATCGCGCGCGGGCACATGACGCAGGCGACGCTCGACGCCATGCTCGAGCAGGTGGCGGCGGCGGTGGCGCCGGACGACGTCGTGGTGTGTCCGCACGACGATCACCACGCGTGCGGGTGCAGGAAGCCGAAGCCGGGGATGTTGACCGAGCTCGCCGAGAAGCACGGCGTGGACCTTCGGCGTTCGTTCTTCGTGGGCGACTCGTGGAAGGACATGGACGCCGGGGTCGCAGCCGGCGTACCCACCGTGCTCATCCGGCGCGAAGACAATCGTAAGACGCGCGGCGACCACGAGGCAGAGGACCTCTTGGCCGCGGCGCACTTGATCGCCTCCCTCGCGAGGCGCGAAGAGTAGGGACCATGGAGTACATCGAGGCGTATCTGAAGGAAGCGAAGGAGATCATCGACGGGATCGACCGGTCGAAGATCGAGGCGATGGTCGACACGATCGTCAGCGTTCGGGAGAAGGGCGGCCGCCTGTTCTTCATCGGCAGCGGCGGTGGCGCGGGCCACGCGAGCCACGCGGTGAACGACTTCCGCAAGATCGCTCAGGTCGAGTCGTACACGCCCACCGACAACGTGTCGGAGCTGACGGCGCGCATCAACGACGACGGCTGGGACACGAGCTACGTGAACTGGCTGCGCGTCAGCAAGATGAACGGGAACGACGCCGTGTTCGTGTTCTCCGTCGGCGGCGGCAACCGCGAGAAGAACATCAGCATCAACCTCGTGAACTGCATGGTCCACGCGAAGGAAGTCGGCGCGAAGATCATCGGCGTGGTCGGTCGCGACGGCGGGCACGCGGGGCGCGAGGGCGACGCGGTGCTGATCATCCCCAACCCGAGCGGCGAGGCGACGGCGCAGACCGAGGCCTTCCAGGCGGTGATTTGGCACCTGATCGTCTCGCACCCGCGCGTGCGCGCGAACGAGATGAAGTGGGAGTCGACGAAGTAGTCGTCGGCCTTCAGCCCGCGGCGAGCTCGGCGACGAGCTCGTCGAGCTGATCCATCGTCTCGCGCATCCCGCTCTCCATTCCAGACTCGAGGGCGGCGGTGCGCGCCTCCGCGGACGCGTAGACCTCGCGCGACACCATGCGCGTGAGGCCGTCCTCTTCCTCGAACGTCACGGTGATCGTCGTCGGTTGGTCGGGGAACGCCTCGAAGACCTGCGTGTAGACGAGACGACCGGGGCGATCGATCTCCACGTACTCACCACTGAAGGCGAACTCGTTGTCGCCGTGCGACAGCACGTAGCGGTAGCGACCGCCGATCTCCACGTCGGCGTCGATCGACTTCACGGTCACCCCGTGGGACTTCGGCGCCCACCAGCGGGCGACGAGCTCGGGCTTGGTCCAAGCGTCGAATACGTGCCGGGGCGGGGCTCGGAACGTGCGCGCGATGACGACGACGCGGTCGCCCTCGAGCTCGACGGTGGTGGTGTTCTTGGTTCGGGTGGCGGTCATCATCCTTCGTCTTCCTTTTGTGTGAGCTCTTCGAGGACTTCGTCCATCGCGTCGAAGCGCTCGTCCCAGAGCTGTCGGTAGCGGTCCAACCAGTCGTCGAGGCGCCGCAGCGGCTCCGGGCGCAGCGCGTAGAAGCGCTGCTGGGCGCGGGGCTCCACCTCGACGAGCCCGGCCGCCTTCAGCACCTTGAGGTGTTTGGACACCTGCGGTTGGCGCAGCGCGAGGCGCTCGCCGATGGTGTTCACCGGGCGAGGGCCGGAGCGCAAAAGCTCCACGATGCGAAAGCGGTTGGGTTCGGCGAGGGCAGCGAACGTCTCGACCATGGTCTGTATATGCGCCAGAAAGAATATTCTAGTCAAGGCATATTCGACCCGGACGCAGTGCGTCCCGGCGGCGCGTTCGAAACTCGAATTCGAATCCCCCGTCCCCGAGTCCCGGTCCCCGGTTCCCCGGTTCCCCGGTGCCGAGCAGCGCGCTACTTCGTCGCCTTCTTCACCGCACGCACCGGATCTCCCGGGTCGTGCCCCGTGAAGTAGCTCCACGACATCAGCGCGACGAACACCACCGCGGTGACGACCAGCAGCTTCATCAGCTTCTTCACGAGCGAGAAGCCGATCAGGAGGACGAGCGCGATCGCGGCGGCCGCGAGGAGCGGGTTGCTGGCGAGCGTGTCGAGGAAGGCGTCCATCGGCGGCGGGAAGGTAACACGGCGCCGGCCCGCGCCCATCCCGCGTAGGCGACATCACGCGACCGCGCGGCGGCGTACGCGCGAACCTCGAACGCCGGTTCCCGGCCCAGGTCTGGAGTGAGGCAGCCATTCGCGCGTCGGCTCCGTACGCTGAGGACAGCCATGACGTCGCGTCGGTGTCCCGCTCTGCTCTTCGTCGCGTTCGCCGCGTGTACGTCGCCGACCGTCACGACCACCGCCGACTGTGTCTCCGCGTCGGACTGCGCGACGGGGGAGCTCTGCGTCGAAGGCGTGTGCGTCCTCGATCCGGACGCGCCGCGGATCTGTGCGAGCCACGCCGAGTGCCCCGCGGGGAGCTACTGCGACGACGCGACTCGGCGCTGCACCGACCGCCGCCGCACCTGCGACGCCACCACGTGCGACGAGGGCACCTGGTGCGAGGCGGCGACCGGCGAGTGCCGCTCCGGCCCGATGGCCTGCACCGAAGAAGCGGACTGCGGCGCGCTCCACTGCGACCCGGTCCTCGGCGTGTGTCGCGCGTGCGTCGACAGCGGCCACTGCCCGACGGGCTGGGTGTGCAACGCGGGCGCGTGCGTGAGCGAGCGCCCCGAGTGTTCGTTCGACGCGCAGTGCCGGCCGCCGAACACCGTCTGCGAAGGCGCGCTCTGCGTCGCGGGGTGCGGCGCGCCGAACAGCCCG